>JANQGV010000046.1 GCA_028282925.1 Thermodesulfobacteriota bacterium | reverse complement strand
CAATGCAAAAGCTCGCTCGCAGGAATCACTTCTTCGTGCCATTGCAGCGCCACTCAGAGCCATTACACCACAGGATGCTCTTGGTTGGTTCGCTTCGTGTGGCTATCGGACACCTCAAACTTAACTTGCTCTAGACGAGCAAGTCTGTATATTAAAAAATTTTTCCGGCAATTTAAGGAAAAGCACATCTTCTACTAAGGTTATCCGTAAAGAATTTATCAGTCCTCTGGATGAACGGGTTGATTTGAACTTGTTCTTGTTACTTTTCTTTGCGCGCCAAAGAAAAGGAGGCAAAAGAAAGGCGCCCTGCAACTTGTCCCGCCCAAAAAGGCGGGATACCCTCGCGGCACAATTTCAGTCGGCGGGTCAACAAACTCGGTCCGGCAAGCCGGCCCTCAAACATGTCGACCCTTTCCTCCGTCTGAAATCGCTGCACTCGGCTGCGCTGCAATGGGACCTCAAAACCAACAACTGCAGTTATTTATAGCTGCTGATTCATTGTCTGCTCTAGAGATTCTAGCATGCTTTAATAATTTGAAATTCCCCGTTCCCTTATACCTGTTCTGCGCGGTCGAGCCGTTCCAGGAATTCGCTCAGTATCATGGCTGTTGCTCCCCATACTTTATGCCCGTTGATATCGAAATAAGGAACCGTGACGTTTTTGCCGGGCCGGGTACGGACCTCGGTTTTACGTATGGCGGGATCGCGCAGCATGCCCAGAGGCGCTTCAATAATTTCGGCGACTTCACTGGGATCACGGCGGAAGGTCGGGGTGCCGTTATGCCAGGCCACAAAAGGGTGGACTATGAAATCGGAGGGGGGTATGTACACCGATTCCAGGCCGCCCAGCACGGACTGATCCTTCGGAGCGAGTCCCGTTTCCTCGACGGTTTCACGCAGTGCGGTTTGCAGGAGTGTTTCTCCGGGTTCATGCCTTCCTCCCGGGAATGAAATTTGACCGGGATGGTAGGTGAGGTTTTCCTGTCGCCTGATGAACAATAGATGATCAGCCTGCTTTTTGGGATACAGCAGCAACAGCACCGCTCCTGTCCGGGGAGTGCCGGACAGTTCGGGCGGCCGCACCATGGTGCGCGGAGTGGTGGCCATTATGAGCTGGGCCGCTGGAGCGTCGAAGCCTGTGAGCGATACTGCTTTCAGGAGGGTTTCCGGTGCGTGCATATGCGTGTATTATGTTGGGCCTAATCCGTATTCTTTGATTTTGCGATACAGGGACGACAGTCCTATCTTCAGCTCTTTGGCCGTCTGTGCATAGTCATTGTCGTGCAGGCCCAGGGTATGCCTGATTATATCGCTTTCCGCGCTGGCCGCGGCTTTTTTGAGCGGCTGTGCTTCAGATAAAAAAGCGGAATAGTCCGTCTGCGTTTCCCCAGAGGCGGCATTGCCGGCAACGTCTGAAAAAAGATCATCGGTTGCTCCGCCGAGCAGGCAGTATCGTTCCACCATATGTTCCAGCTCACGTACATTGCCGGGAAAATCATAGTGCATGAACCGCCGCATGTCGCTTTCTGAAATGCGGGGAAGTTCGCCGCCGTTTTTTTCCCGGTACCTGTTCATGAAGTGGGTGATCAGCAGGGCTATGTCCTCCTGCCGGCTGCGAAGGGGCGGAACCTGGAGCGGGATTACATAAATGCGGTAGAACAGGTCTTCGCGGAAGGTGCCCCGCTGCATTTCGGCGCGCAGGTCTTTGTTGGTTGCAGCGATCAGGCGAACGTCGACCTTGCGGGGTGATGAGTCGCCCAGCCGGACCACTTCGCCGCGTTCCAGCACGCGCAGGAGTTTTACCTGCATGTCTTTATCCATCTCTCCGATTTCGTCCAGAAAGAGGGTGCCGCCATCGGCTTCCTGGAAATATCCGTTTCGCGATTCAACGGCTCCGGTATAGGCCCCTTTAACATGGCCGAAAAACTCACGCTCCATCAGATCTTTCGGAATAGCGCCACAGTTGACCGAAACCATGGGGCCGTTGCTGCGCGGGCTGTTGTAGTGGATGCTGTTTGCAATGAGCTCTTTGCCGGTACCTGTTTCGCCCATGATCAGCACGGTGGAATCGTTGTCCTTTATGGTATCGAGTAACTGGTAAATTTTTCGCATAGCGGGGCTCTTGCCCACAATGTTGCCGTAGTAGAATTTTTCCTGGAGTTTTCTGGTCAGGGTGTCGATGGTTTCCTGCTGGGCGGCGGTTTTCATGGTGAGGGTCCGGATGCGCAACAGCGACTTGACCCGGGCGATGAGTTCCAGTGAATTGAACGGCTTGACGATATAATCGTCTGCGCCTTCCTCAAGGCCTTCAACTTTCATTTCGGTATCGGCCCGGGCGGTCAGAAATATAAAAGCCGTGTTTTGAAACGTATCGCTGGCACGGATACGCCGCAGGAATTCGTAGCCGTCCATCTCGGGCATCATGATGTCGCACAGGATGAGGTCCGGCCGGTGCCGGTCCAGTTTCCTCAAGGCATCCACACCATTGCGCGCTTCGATAAAATCGTACTCCTTGCGTATGATTGCGGCAACATATCTGCGAATAGCAGGGTTGTCGTCGACAATAAGAATCAAGGGCTTCTTGCCGCTGATGCTTTTAACCAGCGATTTTTTTTCCGTGTGGATGTCTGCAAGCTCGATTTCGGGCTGCAGGTAGAGATCTTCCCGGTTTTCATGCTCACGGTTTTTTTCGGCTTTGTCGGTCCGGCGACACGGCAGGTGCAGTGAAAACGTGGACCCCGCTCCGGGTGTGCTTTCCGCAGTAATGGCGCCGCCCATAACCTCCATCAATTCACGGGTATGGGCAAGTCCGATGCCGGACCCTTCGTACTTGTTTATGCTGTTGCCCCCCTGCCGGAAACGATCGAATATGTGCGCCAGATCCTGCTTTTTAATACCGATGCCGGTATCGGCAACCGATATGGTGACAAGCGGGCCCTGGGGCGTTTGCTCCTGCCGGGAATCCTGTGCAACCGTCACGGTAATGCGCCCGTTTTCAGGCGTGAATTTGAAAGCGTTGCCCAGGATATTGAAAAGCGCTTTTTCGAGCTTGACGGAATCGATGAGCATCGGAGGCATGTCGCCGGGGGTATGCAGGCTGAGTTCAATATGTTTTTTTTCGGCGACCCGGGAAAACGATTCCAGGACAGCGCCAATGAATTTCGGAAGGTCTTTTGATTCATACAAAAGGTTTTGCGATCCGGAGCCGAGCATGCTGAAGTCCAGCAGCTGGTTGACCAGTTTGAGCAAACGCCGGGAGTTTTGCAGGGCAACGGAGATATGGTTGCGGGTGTCGTGATTCACCGGACCGCATTCACCCCGCAGTATTTCCTCCAGGGGTCCGATAGCCAGGGTCAGGGGGGTGCGGAATTCATGGGTAATATTGGTTACGAACCGGTTGCGGACCAGGTGTGCTTCCCGGAGGGCTTTTTCAGCTTTTTTCTTCTCGGTAATATCCCGCGCGGAGCAGACCGCGCCGGTAAGGATTCCCTGCTCGTCTTTCTGCATTGACACGGTAAGTTCCAGTGGCACGATGTGACCGCTTTGATGAAACGCATAAAATTCCCAGTGCTCTATTTTCGCCCCGTCGGCAAGCTTCATAAATGCTTCAAGGCGGTTTGTCAGGTAATCGGTGTAGGACCGGTCAAGCGTTATGTTCTCGCCTGTCGTCACGCTGAAGCTTCCTTCCCGGGGCCCCATTTCATGCAGCAGCCTTCCGGTAATGTCTTTTTTGTTTTTTCCGACAATCCGCGCAAAGGATTCGTTCACCCTCCCGATTCGCCCGCTGGCATCAACAATAACCATGCCGTCTCCGGAGGACTCAATAATGCTTTCCAGAAACTCCATTGCGGTTGTAATATCCTGTTCCAGTTTCTTTTGTTTCTGAAGGTTTTTGTCCGGCGGCCGGCCTTCAAGCTGGTCGCGCAGGGCGGCGTTCTCAACCCGCAGTTCCTGGGTGGTTTGTTGCAGGTCCCGGGCCGGTCTGAGGTCTTTAACATAGGCAAGGCAGCCGCGCACGGTGCCGTCTGTTGCTTTCAGCTTGGTGTGATTCAGCTCGATGGGGATACGGGAGCCATCGGCGTGGACAAGGGTGGTGGGATAGTGGTCCTGAACGGCCTTAAACACCCTGTCTCCCTCAAAACAGATTTCAAGATCCGTGCACAGCGTGCCGACGGACACCCGGCGGATTTCATTTCTGTTTCGTCCTGTAAGTGCAAGGAAGGCCCTGTTTGCATTGAGCAGTTTTGCGGTTTGGTCAAAGAGAAAAACCGGAATCGGCAGGTCTTCATATACGGCCGGAAATGACGTCTGAATCTCATGAACGATATCCATGACTTTTTGCACCGGAATGATATGGTTTTTATGCCGGAAAACGGCGATACGAATGCATCAAAAATCGAAAACATTTTACCAAAATCGAAATATGATAGCAAATTTTTTCTCATATATGAGAATTGTTCTTGATTTTAATAATAGCAAAAACAAAAGTTTTAGTAGTACATTATGTTAGCCATGGGGGGCTTCATTCTCAAAAATGAAAATTCAAAAGGCTTTTTGCCGCTCTCTTTCACGTGGGTGTTTCGGCTAACCTCCTGTATTCTAATCGTTATTTCAGGTGTTTTTGTTTTGGTATGCTTATTGAATACACTATTACGTAAAAATCGTTATTGACGTGGATGTAAACAATAGATCGACCTGCTTCCAGAAGCCGGTGGATGTAGACCTGAGCGGGATCGCCTCCTCCCAAGTGCCCCTGTTCAGGCCACCTCCCCGCCGCATCTTCCGGCTCGTGAAGTAGCTGCTTGTGGGTGTTGTGGAAAACACACGGAGGGCAAAGGCAGGGTATAGGATTACCAATACCCTGCCTTTGCATTTTTACACAGGTACAGAGGCGATATGAAATGGGGCGCAATTCCAGGGTAGGTTAAGGGGGTATTAACAGGACCGGATGACGACAAAGACATGCTTTGTTTCATTCCGGGGGGCTCATTCACGAGCAGAAAACTACATACGGAGGGGTTTTATGGGTGCTTTTTTAAGGAAAAATTCGGTTCGGTTTTTTTCAGGATGTTTGTTGCTTGCGGTAGTTTGTATAGTGCCGTGCGGTGCTTTTGCGCAGAACTGGCAGTCGATGTCGACACCCTATTCCAGCTATGACGATCTGGATATTTGGGGCTTCTCAGGAAATCAGGTTTTTGTTGTCGGCGATACCGGAAAGATTTTTTACTATGACGGAAGCGGTTCCGATTATGACAAAGACGGTACGGCAAACGACTGGGAAGAGGTTTTCGATGCCGGATCAAATAATCTGAAAGGTATACATGGTGTTGGAAACACCGTTTTTGCTGTAGGAAATAACGGCACCATTTTACGCTACAGCGGCGATACCAATAGCGACGGCATTCCCAATGACTGGGAAGAAATGCTTGACGGCGGGGGCGATCCCTGGACCAGCCAGGACCTTTTCGGTGTATGGTGTGTAACCGAAACGGACGTGTATGCCGCAGGAAATAATGAAACCATTCTGCACTTTGACGGATCATCCTGGTCTGAAATGACCGTTACCGATAGCGGTTCGGTAAACTTCCGGGCGATTATGGATGGTTTCGCTGTTGGGTCCGGGGAGCAGATTTATAAATATTCCAGCGGCAGCGGCACATGGGATGAAATTTACGATGACGGCAGTTTTACCTTTAACGACATATGGGTCGGTGCAGACGAGATCATTGTAGTGGGTAACAACGGCAGAATTGTTGTTTCCGGGGATGAGGGGGACACATGGACGGAAACGCTGTTCGACCCGGATGTGGATCTCAATGGGGTATGGGTCAATGCGGCCGACGCGTTTATTGTCGGCGACACCCATGGTGATTTTAGTAATATGGGCGCCATTCTGCGGCGTGTAGACGGGGCATGGGTAAATGAAAACGACAGCGGTGTGGAAGAGAACCTGCTCGATGTCTGGGGCTACGGAAACGACGTGTTTGTGTGCGGCATGGACGGCGTAGTGGTTTTAGGCCAAAATGCCACCCTGGTCGAACTGGCGTCTTTCAATGCGATTTCACTCGGTAGGATAGTATTGCTGACCTGGATAACCGAGTCGGAAATCGACAACGCCGGATTTAATATCCTGCGGGCCGAAGGGGAGGGTGCGTATGCCCAGATCAATGATTCCCTGATTGCCGCCAAAGGTTCTCCCACGGCAGGTGCGGTCTATGTTTATGTTGACGTTGAGACGGTCATGGGAACAACCTATTCATACAAGCTGGCCGACATCGATACCGAAGGCACGGTAACCGAACATGAGCCGCAGTCGGTTACCCCCAAAGGAATGCCGTTCCTGTAAAACAATAATTTTTTTAATACCTCCCCACCTGAAAGCAGGCAGGATCTGTTCTCGATCCTGCCTGCTTTTGGTATGTAAAGGATTTACAGAAGGTTGTTGACCTTTTGGGTAAAAAGGTATATAACTATTAAATTAATGCGTTAAATTAATGCGCGCCCATAGCTCAGCTGGATAGAGTGTTGGACTACGAATCCAAAGGTCGCACGTTCGAATCGTGCTGGGCGCGCCATTACTCTTACTAAATAAAAAGGGCCTGCTTTTACAGCAGGCCCTTTTTTAGTATGAAATACATGGCCATTCATCTCAAACTATCATATTTATGTAACACCTGTCTGATAGTTTTTTACCAGTTCAGCTTTTGGGTCTTATTCCCCAATATCCACTCCTTTGCCAACTGTAAATCTTTCGATAACGTAAAATAATTTTCGCTTTTTTTGAGAAGGATGGCAGTGTCCTTCTGTGGTATCAATAAGGTCGCCAAAACCAAAAATGACCACAAAGAAAGGAACACTGCCATGACAGAGACTGTATCATCAGCAAAAGGGAAAATCATCCAAATAAATGAAGGCCTTATAGAAAATCATCTGGGT
>JANQGV010000012.1 GCA_028282925.1 Thermodesulfobacteriota bacterium | reverse complement strand
TAATCCTGGATCACCGGGTCTGAAAAAGGACCCGATGCCAGCTTTTCAAGATCAGTGGTTGCGAGTTCCATATCCGTAGTATAGACCTCAATTGTTTTTACAGCATCTACGGCAAGCCCGAAATCATCCCGGACACGGTCTCGTATCTTTTCACCGTGCGCATCGCGGACTCCTTCCCTGAAACCAACCTCTATTCTGTGCGGCATTATTCTCGTTTCCTTACATATTACATGCTCAAATGTTAATTGTCTTCGGCCGAAAAAAAATTATCCGGGTCGAATACCCGGCTTGCATACCCGTTTTTACTCTCGCTCCAGCTTGCGAATTATTCGAGCTGTTTTCTGTTTCAATGCGAGGCTTTGGGATACCTGGTGTGATTTTTTAAGATACCACAATCCCTTTTGCCTGTCTCCCATTTTCTTGGCATGCAGCATTCCCAGGCGGTACAAAATGCCGTCTCTATCGTCGGGACCTGCCAGGGCCGTGGTGTATGACTGTGCGGCTTCTGCAAAATCGCCCTGCTTTTCCTGCAATTTCCCCAGCAGAAAGTGGACGCCGTACAGATCCGGTCGCAACGCAACACAGCGTTGCAATGCCTGCACAGCCTTCTTTTCTTCCCCGTTCTGCAGATAGGCTTCGGCCAGACCCTGAAAGGCCTCCGCATTACGCGGCTGTATGGAAATAGCCCGTTGATATGCCTGAATTGCACTGCCAGGGTCACCGGTTACGCTATGGGATGCCCCGAGCAGATACCATGCCTTATAATTCGACTGATTCAGCTTCAGGGCTTCTTCCAGGGCCGTTATGGCCCATGCGGGCCTGTCGATCTTTAAGCATGCCTTGGCACCGTTTATCCAGGCCCGCTGGTCGGGCTTCAATTGAACGCTTTTGTAGAAATGTTGAACAGCCCGTAGGTACTTACCCGCTCGGAAATCAACAATCCCAAGATTATTATAGGCTGCGGCAAGCTTCGGATTGAGCCGTATCGCCTCTTGAAACTCACGGGCCGCCTTGTCGACCTCTCCCAGGGCGCCGTAATCCATACCCAGGTTATTCCGAAAAATGCCGTGATTCGGTCGCAATGCAACCGCCTTTGTATGGTGCTGCAGGGCCTTCTGATACTGCTTTTGTTGAAAAAAAGCGCTGCCCAGGTTGTCGTGTGCCCGGGCGCAATCGGGCGCAGTCTGGACAACTTTTGACCAGAAGGTCATTGGATCTCGCCAGTCACGGTTCCGGGCGATGGTCCGCACGCTGAAAAGAAGCAAAAAGGCCGTCAGAAGAGCTATCCCTGTCCGCCGCCTGTGCCTGAAAAGCCACTGCAAGCCCGGAATTGCCGCTGTAACGGCTCCGGCCATGGGAATGTACAGGTAATGCTCGGCAAGCAGTTCATGATGGGGAAACAGGTGGCAAACAGGCAAAAGAGAGACGCAAAACCACATGCCTCCCAGAAAAGCAAGCCTGTTTCGTGAAAAACACTTCACCAGGCCGAGCAAAATCACCCCGATCACAGCAGCGGACATCAAAACAGCAGGCTCGAAAAACCCTTTAGACACCGGAAACGCGTTATAGGAGTAATCTCCCTGCAACACTACCGGGAACAGGCACAACTGTATATAACGGCCTACAACCCGCAACACCGTTGCGATATGAGGCGTTATGCCGCCTCCATACAACTCCGTCCGTAACGATGGATAATACAGCACCAGTTTATAATACAGGTAGGGCAAACCGGCCAGGACCAGCAGAATATACAGCCCGTATCGTTTGAGAAACGTCCCCTTAGGGGAGGCAACAGGTTCCCGGCTACGGCTAAAATCATACAAAAAACAGACCGCCGGCAGGGTTATCGCCATTTCCTTGGCAGCAAGTGCTCCTAAAAAAGCTGCCGGACACAGCCAGAGGAAAAGAGCCCGTTCCCGTGTCCGGTAAAGGACAAACAGGTAAAAACTGAGGAAATAAAACAGGCCGCACAGGATATCCCGCCTGCCGGAAATATAGGCCACGCTGTCGGTCTGGACCGGGTGGGCCAGGAATAAAAGCGCCCCGGCTGCGCCCAGAGAAGCACTGCCGCTTAACAGTTTTAACAGTGCGTACAGCACGCAGGTTGCAAGTGCATGATAGAGGATATTTGAAACATGGTAGGCAACCGGAGAAAGGCCTGAAATCGAATAATCAACTAGGTAGGTTACAAAACGCAGCGGCCGGTACATTGGCCGCCCGGTATCCATACCCAGGATATCTGTCACGCGATTCCAGTCCCGGATGGCACTGTTTTCAACAACCAGGGGGATGTCGTCAAAAACAAAGCTGTTATTCAGGGTGTTACCGTACAGCAGGAAGGCAGTGGCCACAATTACCGCACATACCGCTATATCAGTCCAGCGGCCGGAATGTCGGTAATCAGGCTGTTTCATGGGGGAGTTCTCCAACAGCCTCGCTATTCCAGAAGCTTATCAAGTTCTTTCTTCATTTCAAAAATTTCGCGCCGCTCGGGGTCCTGCATGTCCGGCATCAGCTTTTCAAGTTTCTTGTAGTCCCGCAAAGCCTGTTTTTTCACCAGCGCGCTTTTACGGCGCTTCAGCACCTTCAGGTGCCGCTCCATACGTTTTTTCAAAACCGATGTTGTTTCGGCTTTCCTGGGCCTGGGCTTCTTTTTGGCGGCTGCATCGGACGGTTTTTTGCCTTTTTTACCCGGTTCTCCCACCGGTGTTTCATTTTTAATCTCTGTTTTAACTGCGGAACGGTCCTTTTTTTCTTCGCTGATAAAAATAACAAACTCTTCTTCCTTGGCCTCATCACGCAGAACAACGTTTTTGGGCTTGATCTCTTTTACCAGGTATCCGCCGATGTAGTCCCCCACCATATAAGGATGTTTATCTCCGCCGCTTGTACCTTTTTTCCGCCTGCCCTTCCCCTTGCTCTTCTTCGAGCGCAGGATTGCATAGCTTTTATCTTCAGTTATAACGGTACCGTACAGGCTTATGGCATTGATGTCCTCATTCTTTTTATTCTTCCCGGCCGTTTTCGGCTTGTCTTTTTTGGGCATTTCCCATTTTTTACGTTCCGGGCTGAACAGGTTTTTCTCGATGATGACATTCTCATCGGAATCCCCGGGATCAGTAGATTTTTCAGGGTCGGCGGCATACGCAATGGCCGAAAGAGTGCAACACAAAAGCAAAAGAGTAACTTTTAAAACATCATTAATTTTCATAGGGATACCGTGTTAGAAAACAGAGGTCACGTCCTTTCGGCCTGTTAGAAAAACCGGAAATTTTTTATAGAATCATAACATAGTAAAAGAAGGCTGCTCAAGCATAAAAAAAGAGGTCGAAAACCATACAAAAGAGCACCATAGATATGTATTGAAATGGTGCTGAGCCGCCGCTTTTGTAACGGCCCAGCACCGTATACTTATTTGAAAATCGGTTTGTCGTTCGTACAAAAAAAGGGCCTGAAGACTATCTCCCAGGCCCTTTTTAGTTGCAATGAAAAGGGCTAAGCCGCATTGCTGCGGCTCAGCGCCTTATACTCTGCGATTAGTTGATGGTGATTTCACCTTCACAGTCATCAACCGTTACATCATACGTACCAGCGGTAGCGCCGCCATTGACAAGCACGATGGCCAGCATTCTGTCGGTGCCCAGAGCGATCTTGAGCAGAACAGTAATTTCTGAACCCATGTCAAGGGTGCTGGTGTTGCTGAAATCTGCTTCTTCATTACCGGTGATGGTGATGATGCGCAGTCTCGGCAGGAAGATACCGGCGTTAACGCTTGACGGAGTCAGGGTCAGCTGGCAAGCAGAAGGACATACATCGCCTTCGTCGATTTCACCGTCACAGTCGTTATCGATTCCGTCGCAAATCTCGGTTGCACCCGGATTAACGGCGGTGTTGTTGTCGTCGCAGTCGGTACCGAGTTCACAGTTTTCACCATAACCGTCACCGTCATTGTCAACACAAGGATCTACGCTGGTTACCTCAAACCCATCCGCATCCGCACAGGCAACTACTTCAGAATCGGTGGTAACAGTCACGTCGCACTCTTCCTCAACTGCATCGGCAGCGATGGTAAAGTCAACCTGCAGCGAAGTGGTGCTGGCAACCGTAGGCGTTCCAACGGTGATGCCGGAGCATCCGGTGGTAACAGCGGTGGTGCCTTCCTGGAAGCTGGTTTCAACGCCGGTAATGGTAACCGTTACGGTTTCACCAGGTGCGCCGTAATTAGGATCTACTGACACACAGCCTGCAGGAATATCGGTACATTCAGTAATGCTGACCGTCTTGGTAACAGAGGCGGACTCGTTGCTGGCAGCGTCAACAGCTACGATAGTAACGGAATAGGTGCCCGTCTGCAGAGCAGGATCAGCTTTAACCAGTACAACACCGGAGGTGTTGTTGTCGGTAGCGGTGATTTCCAGCGTGCTGGTCAGATCGTCGCCGCCGGCGCTGACAACGGTAACCTGGGTGGAAGCGCCGTCTACTTTCTTGTTATCGGTAATGGCAATTTCAAAACCGCAGTTGGTCGGGGTCAGATCGCCGACTACCGGTGCTTCGAAATCAGGTACGAAATCGAGAACTACAACTTCGTCACCGTAATTCTTGGTGCCAAACTCAACGGTCATTTCGGTTTCACCGTCTTCAGGTGTTGCGGTAGCAACCGCCGTGGAGTTTTCAGTTTCAGAGTTAATGATGAACTCGCCGTCGGTGCCGCCGTCGGGCTCAGTGATTGAACCCTGGTCTTCATCGGTCACTTCAATTTCAACCGTGATACCGGGGTTGGCATTATTTTCGTAGGTTGCGGTAACCGGAGAAACCTTGTCGCCGTCCTGGTTGACAAACATTACGTACATGGGTGTGTCGTCAACATTGGGAACCGGTACGAACGGTGTGGTTACTTCAAGGTCGGTTACGCTGTTCAGGTTCAGGGTCAATTCACCGGAGGCGCTGCCTGCGGTTACTTTAACGATTGCCACATCCTGGTCGGCAGTGATGTCGCTCAGGTTAAAGCTCAACTCAACGTTATTACCGTCGATGTCGCCGTCTGCACCCGGGAACGCGGTGGCGGCTGAGCCGTTGTCTGACGGCAGCATCACGGCAACTTCAGCTTCGGCATCCTCAAGATTGGCGCTCGGTGCCGTATTTCCAAGCACGTTGTACAGGAACGGCGTATAGGCATTGCCCAGGCCGTCGACTGCCATGAAGGCTGCGCTGAGAGTCCAGGTGGTGCTGGGACCTGCAGCAACAGTCTGCGGTTCAATGATCACTTCATCATGTTTGTCCTCGCCATCAACAATCACGCTTCCCTCGGTGAACGTAGGCAGAACCATTGAAGCCGGGTAGTCGCCTGCGTCAGCCGGGTAGATACCGGTGGTCAGGGAAATCGGATACACATTGATTGCATTGGACTCGGAGTCCTGCATCTTCACGAGGATAACGTTGTTTGTTGAACCACCCGGCGCAGTTGACATAACGGCAACTTCGGTCTCGTCTTCGTGGGGCAGAGAGAAGGTGCTGCTTCCGCTGGAAGCGTCTTCTTTGCCGAGGTTCATCATTCCGCCGGTTGAACTCTCAACAACGCTGATGGTCGTCTTTTTGCCGGAAGTTGCACTTCCGTCAAGATCAACGGTGCTGTTAACGGTCTGGCCGTTCCAGGAACCGGTCATGGACAGGTAGTTGAAGTAATCCTTGAAGTTGAAGGTCATACCTTCATCTTCTTCGTCAATGTCATTGTCTGCATCGCCGAAAGTGAAATCGCCACCGGCAATATAGACGTTGGTTATCTGGGCTGCAGTGGAAGCACTTGCCGCCGCAATGGTCTGGGTAACTTCAAACGGCAGAAAACACTGAAAGGCCCTGGTCGTGGTCAACTCAATGGCGGCTCTTGGCCCCTGGTTAATGCCGGACCCGGAATCAACAATATGATACTGTTGTGCGGCTTCCCCAGTTCCGATACCCAACTCGATGTTATCACCTAAGCTGGCGGAGCTTTTAAACGGAGCCGGGTTTTCGTATTCGTCATAGCCCAGGATTGCGCCGAAGGCGGTGCCGGCGTCTACCTTGAAGCTTGTGGCCTGTTTTGCAGGATCAGCTGCGGCCAGGTACCATGCGTCAAGCGCGCTTACCTGTCCTCTAAAATCTGCTACGCCGGGAATGTTGGTTGCCATGAGACCGGCATATCCACCACCACTGGTTGACTGGTTCACCGGCAGGCCCACCATGCGGACAGCGTCCAGATCGGCCGGCTTCAGCAGCGCGGTGTCGGTTGCAGAGCTTGTATGTTTTTCTTTCGGGAACACGTTGGCTTTGCTTATCACAACCTGCCCACCGGAGTTGGCATCGTCTAGAGACTTGCCGACCTCACGGGTAATGCTTGCTTCGGCCTTATAGGTGATGGTTACACCATGTCCGAGATACGCGTTCATTCGGGTCAGCTGTGCGGCGCCGTCAGCATCACCACCCGCACCAGTTGTCCCAATCAGCCGGTAATAATTCATCGCGGTAGGGATCTTCAGGTCTTTGATGGTATCGGTAACCTGAACATGCCCGTCTACCAGGGTAACGTTCTGGGAAGAAGCATATACGTTAGTGTTGGATTCTACCTCACCCTTGAGGCTGGCTGTCTCTGCACCGGCAGGTACATTGGAGGTATAGTAGAAAGTCCCACTATCAACAAATGCGGCAAATACGTCCACGGTAATGGACTGGCCGGCCTTTTTGGTGGTTGCGCCGTTGTCTGCATTCTGGGCCGGAATTTCAGCCAGCAGGTCAGGTTTGGCAACACCACCGGTACGCACAACGTAAACGTTTGCTTCAGGAAGACCTACGGTAACGCTGCGGGGCTTGGTGAACTTGGTGGAACCCTTCTCCAGGGTTGCCGTCAGGGTGTCGGTACCGGTTTCGTCAATGTCCTTTTTGTATACAATGGCGAACTCTTTGGCACCGACGCTGCCCAGCGAAAGGGCATCGCCACTGTCTTTGACCGTACCGCTAAGGGTGGCCGAAGATTTTACTTCATAAATCTCGATGTCGTTCTCATGCTCAGAGGACTTGATCGAAAAGGTTGCGCCGTCAATGTCGAAACCATTGATCTTGTCGGCAACTTCACCGTCCTCGGTCAGGAATACGCACCGGCCGCGGAGGGTAGTGTCTTTGCGGGCTGTTGCTTTGGTTTTGTCCAGCTCGAAATAAACCTCGCTGACTTCACCGGCAGCAAATGCTGTGGTGGCGAAGCAGGGCACTACCAAAGCCAGGCCAAGAATAATAGCTAATATTTTTTTTGTCATTCCTCGCTCCTTTCACTAAATAGTGAAAAAATCTCTCGTTTTCGAAACATTTCAGATTCAATTCACAACAACTGAAAAACTATTCTTACTGCAAATATACTTTTTACTTCTGTTTTTATTCTCTCCTTTTAATCACCTCCTTCTATTCTTTAAGTTTCATCTATTTGTTTTACTCGTTATTTTAAATACTTACAAACTATGTCAGTTTTCCTCACGCAGAATCAGCACGCAGTTTTTCCCCGCAAAAGCTGAAAATGTTTACACCTTTATCGGCAATTTTAATGCAAACTATAGTATTTTTCTCATTGTTGTCAAGATTTTTTTTTGCTTTCTTATAAAATCCGTTTGTCACCTGCCATAACGTGTACAAGTACATTACAATAGAAATAAAAATACATAAAATATATATAGAGTTTCGCAAAAAAATGGCCTTATTTTCCTCCTTGTTCTATTTTTTAATTAGTTAAACCCCGCCTCGAAATAAAAGTTTCAAAAAAAAGCCGGCTATCGGTGTCCCCTGCGGGTAAATATTTCACAAAAAACATCCATACACCTGAATAAATAACGTTCTTACTGCGGATACAAAGTCTGTTCACTCCATAGTAATGCATATAGAGGGGGCAACAGCAGAAATCTCAGAAAAAAACTTCAGCATTGAGCGCCCAGAAATGTGCGGCACACAATATTGTTCTGCTCACAGGCTTTTTGAACCTGCCCCAGGCGTTCATCGGAAAGAGACGGTATGGCGATAAGGGCTTCCAGCGCCCCGGTTTCCCGCGAAACAGCGCCGATATCATCAATGGTGCCCAGCACACGTACATCATGGATCCTGCGCCGCTGCTTATATGGGTCGTCATCAATGAAACCGGCCACATAGTATTTCAACCCGGGATTATTGCGGATCTCGCGCAAAGCCATCTCTCCGGCATCGCCCGCGCCCACAATCAGCACTTTTTTGCCGCTGACCGGCTGGCTTTCCAGGTATTCACGCAAAATCCTGAGAAAGAAGTGCGAACCGCTGATAAGCAGCAGGCACAGCATACCGTCGACCACGAAGACGGTCCGCGAAAAATACTGAAAGCGGGCATACATTAAAATAATGGTAACAACCAGCAATGAACTGATGAAAACCGATTTAAGGATGCCCACAAAGTCGCGCACCCCAACGTGGCGCCACATGGCCTGATACAGCCCGAAATAGTAGAAAACAGCAATTTTTATCCCGACAACCACCGGAAGAGTTTTAATAAAGTAGTCGAACTGCAGTTCAGGCAACCCGCCCTCAAACCGGATCAAATACGCGGCAAAGTACGAAACCACTATCAGCACCAGATCTATGAAAATTTCGGCAAAGCGCTGGGTGTTGACGAGCAGGGCCTTCACTTTCCACGCGGCCGCGTCGGTCATGCGCTGTGGAGCCGGGTCGCGGGTTTCGGCATATCCGAGGAACATGCCGAAATAAAACAGCCCGATACTGCACACCAGGGCCAGCACGGCAAACACTACCGGATTGATCTCGCTGAAAAAGAGGGTCCCCAGCCCGATACAGGCCGATATGGCGTATAGTATCAGGACGGTCTTGCGCTCACTGAACCCCAGCGCCACCAGCCTGTGGGAAATATGGTCTTTGCCCCCTTGGGATATGGGCTGCCCACGCAGTTTGCGGGTAACGGAGACAAACGCCGTATCAAAAATCGGAATCCCCAGGATCATAACCGGCAAGAGTAGCGTTACAAAAAGGCTGGAGGCATGCTTCCAAGTTCCCGCAATGGACATCGCCGCCAGGCTGAAGCCCAGGAACATGCTGCCGCAATCGCCCATGAAAATCCGGGCCGGATTGAAATTATAAAACAGGAACCCGATACAGGCCCCGGCAAACACAATGGAAAGAAAAGCCACCTGCTCGTCGCCGGACGGCAGCGAAAAAACAAACAGCGCCATGGAGCTGATTGCGGCTATGCCTGCCGACAAACCGTCCATATTATCGATCAGGTTAAAAGCGTTGGTAAGACCCACAATCCATAAAAATGTCAGGGGATATGCAACGACCGGCCAGGGGATAATCTCGATAACCGTGCCCATACCGATAAGCATTGCAGCAATCGCAATTTGCCCGGTAAATTTCACCTGGGGCGAAAGGCCGCGCAGGTCATCGTACAGGCCCAAGAGAAATATCAGGGTTGAGCAAATAAGCAGGGGCAGCATTGTGCCCGAAAATCCGTAGGTGCTGATGAAAATGATGGTAAAAGAACAATAGAGCGCAACTCCGCCAAGCACCGGGGTTTCCGTTGTATGCCACCGGTCTTTGCGCGGTGCTACAACCGCCCCCAGCCTGAAGGCAAGCAGCCTGACAAGCGGGGTAAGCAGTGCGGAAAGCCCGAGAGCAGTAATAAACGCCAGGAAATACTTCATACCATAAAGCGACTATGCATTAATTATTCGGTATTGCAATTTCGTTCACGCTCCAACCTGTCGACCCGGAAAGAACCGTACCGACTGACCAGCGGGAGCCTGTCGGAATACCCTTAAAAGGGGAGGCTGTTGGAGAATGTTCAGACACAAGGCGCGCGAAAGACTTTGGTGGCAACAAACAACCGCATAGCGGTTGCCTTGTTTTCCTTTGCAATTGGAAAACAAGGAACACGTATATGCGTTGTTTCCTTCAATATGAAAAGCTATTTTATTGTTTTTCATATTGATCATTTGGCGTACTCAGTTGTATGCCGCAGTGACAAAGGCTGAGCGCAACGCAGGAGATGGGCGTTCTCCGGCAGCCTCCTAGTCTTTATGACGATAATACTCAATAACCGAATCAACAATACCTTCAATATTTACCGAAGGATTGTAGCCGGTCAGGTCACGGAGTTTTGATATGTCGGGTACCCTGCGCAGCATATCCTCAAACCCCTGCTGGTATGCAACATCATACGGGATATGGACGATCTCGGAAGCGCTTTGGGTCCGTTCTTTAATCAGTTTCGCCAGGTCCTCAATACTGATTGCACGGTCGTTGCCGACATTGAACACTTCACCGACTGCCTGCGGATGGTCGATCAGCGCGGTCATCGCACCGACAACATCCTTGACATAGGTAAAACTCCGCGTCTGATTTCCGTCACCGAACACCGTCATGGGCTCTCCGGCCAGGGCCTGACGCACCAGGGTGGGAATAACCATTCCGTACCGCCCGGTCTGGCGCGGCCCGACCGTGTTGAAAAGACGGATAATCACCACGGGCAGCCCGCGCTCTTTATGATAGGCCAGGGCCAGAAATTCATCAATCGCCTTTGAGCAGGCATAGCTCCAGCGCCCTTTTTTGGTTGAGCCGAGCACCATATCATCGTCTTCATTAAACGGTATTGAATCGCTCTTCCCGTACACCTCAGACGTGGATGCGATAAGGACTTTTTTGCTCTTTTTATTTGCCAGCTGGAGCACGATCTCTGTTCCGGCAATGTTGGTTTCGATGGTCCTGACCGGCGATTCAACAATCAGCTTCACCCCCACCGCAGCCGCCAGGTGAAACACCGTATCACACCGGTCGACCAGTTCAGCCAGCACCTGCTGGTTTTTTATGGTATCGATAACATAGTGAAATTTTGGATCTTCCTTGAGGTGGATTATATTTTCAATACTTCCGGTAGAAAGGTCGTCGATAACAAAAACCTCATCTCCCCGCGCCAGCAACGCTTCCGCCAGATGAGAGCCGATAAATCCTGCTCCGCCCGTAATTAATACTTTCACCTGCGTACTCCTTTCTCAACAATCAGCAAACCGATAACAAACGCAATTGTACCGCCCGGAATATTTCATATACCAGCATCTATTGATATATATAAACCCCCGAACAGCCCTACAGTTGCAAAAAAAAAACGTTTATGCAATATTAAAACTATATATATACTTTATAATATATATCTTATAAAGGATACACATATGCGTTATCTTGGGATGAGTATTACACTGTGCTGTTCCGCCCTGATCCTGTTCTGCTCGACGGCATCAGGCCTGACCCCGGAAGAAGTAGTCTATCTGAAAAAGAACGGGGTGGCGGACGAAACAATTCAACTCATGCTGCAAAACGACCTGAAAGACCGGGAACGGGCCGAATCCTCCATCTCCGTAACCGATGATAATTCGGCGGTTACCTACTCAACCGGTCGGCCGTCTGAGACACCTTTGAGCCGGGAGCAGCAACTGAATATCGACCGCGCATGGAAGATGCTCGAAAACATGTTTATCGATGTAAAGCAATAGCCCTACTTTTCGTCTATCGTCTCGTCAACCTTCATGCCGAAATGCCGGCCGGCCTGCTCGGTGAACATCAGCACCCGGCTGCCCGGCTTGAGGTCCACAACCGAAATGGGGTCGCCCCCCGGCGCCGTCAGCCTGATTGTTTCGGCATTCTGCAAAATAAGCGTATACGGTCGCTGCTCCACCGTTACTTCGATAAAAACCAGCGGGCGCTTTTCAATCTTCACCCTGCCGACCACCGCGGTTTCCGTGGCGCCGTCGTGGCCGACAATCATCACCTGATCACCTGAGCGCAGCTCAGAGAGATACCTCGTCCGGCCGCCGGGCACTTTCACATAGGCATGCACCGGACCGGCATTGACCCGGAACGGACGCGGCTCGACATAGGGGTTTTCTACGGTTTCGGAATGAACCAGCAGCATACCGCCGCTGCTGTTGCCGATCAGCATGCCCTGCCCTGTTTGCATGTTCGTGCAGGTATCGATACAAACGCGGTCGCCCATATTCAGGGGCAGCACCCGGGTGACTTCCGCTTCCACCATGTCTATTCTTTCCTGTTGCTGCTTCAGGGCTGCAACGATTTTGCGCACCTCACTGCCCTGATCGTTGCGGATAATAACCCCGTCGACACCTTTTTCAAGAATCCCCGCGGCCGTCATGGCCTCGTCCAGGGACGTTACTTCAAGCATCAGGTTGGACCGTTGCGCGATGAGGTTTTCCAGCGGAATAATGGTCCAGTCGCTGGTCTGGATCACCACCGGCTTGTCATGGGGCAGCGCCAGTATCTTCGGCTCGTCCTCATTGGACGTTATCGCCACTTCAAACACATCCGTTCCGGGTTTCAGATCGCCGTCTTCGGCCACCGTGGTAATCAGACCCAGCTTCTTCACCTCTTCGCTGCGACCCTTTTCCAGCACCACGGCATCCGCCCCGGACTCCAGGGCCGCAATAACCAGCTCTTTGTTCCACGGAACCGCTTTCACCCATATCTGCTTCATAATCTATTCGTCCTTCAATATCTGCAGGGCCTCGTCAACGGTTGCATTTTCATGCACGATGAGACTGATGGCCTGAACGATCTTGTCCGGCCGGTGATGCTGAAAGGCATTCCGGCCGATGGAAGCCCCGGCCCCACCGGCATCGATTGAGCCCCTGACCATGGTAAGGATGTCCTTGTCTGTTTCCATTTTTTCGCCCCCGGCGATGACCACCGGAACAAAACACCCATCAACCACGTCCCGGAACGTCTCGGGCGAGCCGGTATAGGGCACTTTCACCATATCGGCCCCCAGTTCGGCCCCAACCCGGGCCGCGTGCTTGACGACTTCCACATCATATTCATTCTTGATTTTCTGGCCCCGGGTATACATCATGGCCAGCAGCGGCATCCGCCATTCAATGGCCTGCCGGGCGACAAGTCCCAGGTCCCGCAGCATTTCCTTTTCGTCCTCGGCCCCCAGGTTGACATGTATTGATATTGCATCGGCGCCCAGCTTGACGGCTTCTTCAACCGTACACACCAGCACTTTTGCGTTGGGGTCGGGGGCAAGGCTGGTGCTCGCAGACACATGGATCATCAGGCCGACATCCTTACCGCTTCCCCGGTGGCCGCAGCCGACCACGCCTTTATGCATCAGGATTGCGTTGGCACCGCCCTCGGCGATGGCATTCACCGTGGTTTTCATATCTACAAGGCCCTCGACCGGTCCCATAGATACCCCATGGTCCATGGGGACAATAACGGTTCTACGGGAATTCCGGTTTATTATCCGCTCCATCCGAATCTGCTTGCCTATCATTTCTTTTGATCCTCTATAAAATAATTTATTCTTTTTATAGCTTCTTAATTAAATAAAAAATAATCTGGATAAATTATCATATCGCTGCAATAAGTCAATTAATTTTAAAGCGCTTGACAGCCCGTCCACGGCTATGATACAAAGATTTGCCGGGTTAATTCATACGAGTAACCCCATCCTTTTTTCATCCAAACCGCATCCGAAGCTCACCGTTTCATACTTGCGATGAGGTTAGCTAAGTATTAGTAAATACTTATTTTAATTACTATGGAGTCGTCATGAGAGAAGTTGTTATCGTCAGCATTGCACGCACACCCATTGGTGACTTTAACGGAAGCCTGAAAGATGTTGCCTCGGTGGAGCTGGGCAGCATTGCAATAACGGAATCGATCAAGCGCGCAGGCATTGCAAAGGAAGATGTCGACGAGGTCATTATGGGCTGCGTTCTGCCCACCGGACTCGGCCAGAATCCGGCCCGTCAGGCAATGATCAGGGCCGGACTGCCCATGGAAGGCGCGGCCATAACCGTCAACAAAGTATGCGGTTCAGGCCTCAAGGCGGTAATGCTTGCGGCCCAGGCCATTGCCTGCGGCGATGCCGATGTTATCGTGGCCGGCGGCATGGAAAACATGAACCAGGCGCCCTTCTACCTGGAAAAGGCCCGCACTGGCTATCGCATGGGTAATGCAACCCTTGTAGACGGCATGATCCACGACGGCATTTGGGATGTCATAAACGACTTTCACATGGGCTATACCGCCGAGCTTGTCAGCGAAAAGTACGGCATCTCCCGGGCCGACATGGACGAATTTGCGTTTCTTTCAATCGAAAGAGCCTGCGAAAGCGTTGAAACCGGTCGGTTCAGGGATGAAATCGTACCGGTCAGCATTCCCCAGCGCAAAGGCGACCCCGTTATCTTCGACACCGACGAAACACCCCGCAAAACCAGCATGGAAGCCCTGTCCAGGATGCGGGCCGCCTTTAAGAAGGACGGAAAGGTTACGGCCGGTAACGCTTCCAAAATAAGCGACGGAGCAGCCGCGGTTGTGGTTATGGAAAAAGAGCTGGCAAAAAAACGCGGGCTGCCCATTGTTGCCACCGTTGGAGCCCAGGCCGCAGCCGGCATGGAACTGGAAGACGTGCTTGTGACGCCCATGAAATCAATTCCCAAGGTGCTGAACAAAGCCGGGCTTACCGTTGAGGATATCGACCTGTTTGAAATCAACGAAGCCTTTGCAACCTCAACCGTTGCCATCAGCCGCGAATTGAACATACCCTACGATAAATTGAACGTCCATGGCGGAGCCGTGGCCCTCGGCCACCCCATCGGCGCCAGCGGCGCAAGGGTCCTGGTGACCCTGCTGCATGCCATGCAGGCCCGCAATGTCCGGCGCGGCGTGGCGTCGCTGTGCCTGGGCGGCGCCGAAGCGGTAAGCCTGATCGTTGAGCGGGAGGACGCATGAAAGAATACAAAACCCTGACGGTAAAAACTGAAGACGCAATCGCCACCCTGACCTTTAACCGCCCTGAAGTATTGAATGCCCTGAGCACCGAGGTCATCACCGAAGCCCTGGAGGCGGTAACAGGCCTGGAGGCCGACCCTGCGGTAAAAGTAGTCATCCTGACCGGCACAGGCCGTGCTTTTGTGGCCGGGGCCGACATAGCCGAAATGCAGAACAAAACCCCGGAAGAAGCCCGGGCCTATTCCCAGCTGGGACACCGGCTTATGCAGACCATTCAGGACCTTGAAAAACCGGTCATTGCCGCAATCAACGGCTTCTGCCTCGGCGGAGGCATGGAGGTTGCACTGGCATGTGATATCCGGCTGGCCTCGGAAAAAGCCCAGTTCGGCCTGCCGGAAACGATCCTCGGCATTATTCCGGGCTGGGGAGCCACGCAGCGGGCGGCCCGGTTGATCGGCCCGGCCCTCACCAAGGAACTTGTTTTTACCGGCGAAATTATCAATGCGGCCCGGGGGCTTGAAATGGGTATAGTCAACAGGGTGCTGCCGCACAGTTGCCTTATGCACTTCACCCTGAACATGGCCCGCACAATCTGCAAGCAGGGCCAGATCGCCGTTAAATATGCCAAAAAGGTGGTCAACGAAGGGCTCGATGTTACACTTCCTGACGCCTGTCAAATGGAGATAGATGCCTTTGTCACCTGTTTCGACACCGATGACCGCAAAGAAGGCATGTCGGCGTTTCTTGAAAAAAGAGCGCCAAAGTTCAAAAACCAATAGCTTTCCTGCTTATTCATATATTATACAATATATATAAACAGGGGGTGCGTACATATAACCTGTCTTGCAGGTAACAACGGTACAAGGAGAGAATAAAATGACTTCTTCACATGACGATTACGATGACAAACCCAGCTGGAGCGAAATAGACAAGAAAAGGGATAAGAGTGCGCACGTATCCCAGGACCAGACCGAATCCCGCCCCAAATCTCCCAAAAAGGAGTGGGCCCAGAAAATGTACATGAAAGAGATTGAGAACCTCTTTAAAGGGAAAAAGGCGTCCAAGGAACACGGCGTGGCCCTCAACACTATCCATGAGCGTGCCGGCACCAAAAAATTCAATACCGCCGTCAAAAAATACATAAAAGAATACGGGCTGCCCGACGACTGGAGCACCCTTTTTCTGCTGCTCGACTACAAAGATATTAAGATTGTACGGCAGGTTATTGAACGGCTTATGTCAATGGCGCCGGAAGAGCCCCTCAGCATTCAGGAAGGGTTCAAAAGCAAGCTGAATATTCTTTCCATGACCGCAGCCGATGACGATCTGCGCGAGGCTGCCGAAGAGGCCCTGGAGGAACTGTAACAGACTTCATTCCAAATGTATGCCTAAAAGGACAACCTAAAAAGCGACAGCAATTCTGCTGTCGCTTTTTTATTTATAAGTAAATTACAAGTTTGCATACTGTCAATTTCTTCCTTTTTCGGGCAGGAGCTTTACTAACTATAATACTTTCACGGCCGATGGCCGTTCATGCAACACACTGTAAAGACCAACTGGCTGTTCAAAAACATTTAGATGCAAGGCGTGCGTAATCGTGAGGAGTGAGGCGTACTTACTGTACGCCGCAATGACGAGAGATACGCACAACGCCGCAGATGAGTGTTTTTCAACAGCCTGTTCTAGTATTTCTTGCGCATCGTATGAAGATTGCTCAAATATTCAATCCTGTTTGACAGCAGCTTATGGCTCTGCATATCCTTAATGAGCGAATCGATATGCGGCCTGATGTCAATACCGTAGCGATTGATTTCTTCCCGGTTGGCCCGGTCCAGAATCACCAGGGCATAATATGAGGTAAGGTGCCGCAGCTTGGAATCCCGGCGCATCATATACGACTGGCCGGCAATGGTATGCAGGAAAAAGCTGCTGTAGGTGTACAGCACGTCAGCCGACACAACCGGCCTGTCCGGCACATCGATTCCAGACCAGGGGCTTATCCACTCAAACAGCAAGCTCATGGTCGGCTCGATAATAGCGTCCTCGCCGATCAGCACATCTTTTATCAGCAATAGCATGTCTTTGCCCAGCACGCGGAAAAAATAGGTAATGTTCTTCAGAAGGGTAAAAAGGTCTTTTGTTTCGCCGGTAATGACGGGCTGCGCCTGCTTCACCGTTTCAAGCATCTTCAAAAAACAGGTGTAGGAATCGTCAGTCAATCCCCGCTTGGCTGCATACCCTTTGCCGTCAAGGTAACGGAAAAAATTCATCACCTTTGTTTCAACGCTCTCAGGTGCCACTGTTTCAGCTTCTTCGTCGGCATCCTCCTCACCGAACACTTCGGCCAGCTTTTCTTCGTCAATGTCGGCCTCCTGCTCGCTTATCTCCTTTTCAAGCAGAGCAACCTTTTCTTCAAGCTGTTTGGCTTTTTCCTGCAGCAGGGCATGCTGTTTCACGACCGCTTCCCGGGCTTCGTCGGCCGTCTTTTTTTCCTGCATCCAGAAGTAACCACCGCCCGCCAGAACAGCAACACATACAACGATGATGATAATAAGTTTCTTATCCATGGCTGCACCTCATATAGATATATACTTTGAATTATCGTTACCGGTTGTTATGCAATACCATTATTTTTATTTCGGTCATTTCCTCCATGGCATATTTGACGCCCTCGCGACCGAACCCGGACTTTTTCACGCCGCCGTAGGGAAAATTATCCACCCGGAACGTCGGGACCTCGTTTACCATCACCCCGCCTACCTCAAGCCGGTTGAAAGCCTGCAGTGTTTTTTCAATATCGCGGGTAAAAACACCGGCCTGCAAACCGTACTCGGAATCGTTGACCGCCTCCAAGGCGTCATCGAACGTATCATATGGGCACAGCACCGTCACCGGCCCAAAAACTTCCCGGCACACGCACCGGGAGTGTGGGGGCACATCCGCAAGCACTGTCGGCAAATACACCGCCCCCTCACTGCTGCCGCCGGTCAGAACCCGACCACCCATATCGCGGGCTTCCTGCACCCACTCATGCACCCGCTCGCTTTCCTCTTGGGATATAAGCGGACCCACAACGGTTAAATCCAGTTGTGGATCTCCTGTTTTCAGGGCCGCCACCTTTTCAACAAACTGCTCGGTAAAGGTCTCATAGATGCTCCGGTGCACGTAAATTCTCTGCAGGGAAATGCACACCTGTCCGGCATAGACATAGCCGCCGCCGGCGCATTTTGCCATGGCCGTTTCTATATCCGCATCCGGCTCAACAATTGCCGCGGCATTGCCCCCCAGTTCAAGGGCGATTTTTTTCATTCCACAGATTGATTTCAAGTGCCAGCCGACCTCGGGGCTTCCGGTAAAGCTCACCATGGAAATCCGATCATCCTCAACAAGCTTCTCCGCCACCGCTGCCCGGCACGGGATAACATTCACGGCACCGGCAGGCATACCGGCCTCAAGCAACATTTCGCCAAGCAGCATGGCGGTCAGCGGCGTACTGGAAGCGGGTTTGTGCACCACGGTATTGCCCACGGCCAGGGCCGGGGCGATTTTATGCGCAACCAGGTTCAGCGGAAAGTTAAAGGGCGAGATAGCCAGCACCGTCCCTATGGGAAAACGCCGGGTTATGCCCAGGCGGTCTCCTGCGGCAGCAGTAACATCAAGGGGTAAAACCTCTCCGTACTGCCGTGTTGCCTCTTCGGCTGCCATGCGAAATGTGGCAACCGCTCGGCCCACCTCGCCCCGGGCGGCCGTCATTGGTTTTCCGGCTTCCCGGCAGATCACATCGGCAAACATATCGGTACGCGCGGCAATGAGATCAGCGGTTCGGCTGAGCAATTCCGCCCGCTCGTAGGCCGCCATTCCTCGCATTGTTTCAAAAGCGTTCCGGGCGGCATCCGCCGCTTTCCCGGCCTCGTCCTCACCTGCCAGGCACACCGTCCCGACCTTTTCGCCGGAATAGGGATTTGTCACCGCCAGGGTGGCATCGGTCTGTATCCACTCATTATTAATCAATAGTCCATACGTGTCCTTCATATGCTCCTCTCGAAAATACACACCATTTCATGCTTTTCTGCGCCGGAAAAAGAAGTTTCTGCTTTCCCGGCCTTTGTGCTATAATTTTATATAAGATTTAGAACATATATACAAATTAAAAAAAGGGGGCGAAACGGGTTCGACGGGGGTAGTTGAAGCGTTGACTGCATGCCGAGGTTCCTACAGGCTCGTAAAAAAGGTAGGACTCTATATAATCGCAGACGATTATAATTACGCTCTGGCTGCTTAATCCCAGCCGGCGTCCTTCTCATCCATTCCTGCGGGGTGAACAAGGGCGCAACTATAGCAGGATAGCCGCAGGTTTTTTCTCATGGGATTTGTGGCGAAACCGAACGTGCGATAGTCTTTATTAGGATCCTGCTCCTGGGAGACATTTAAAGGCGAAACTTCAAATCAGGGGATAAGCATGTAGATGTTACCGTGGAAGACTCTCGGACGGGGGTTCGACTCCCCCCGCCTCCACCATTCGACTCGCTGTGCTCGCTCATGGTGTACCACCATAATTTTTTAGGACATTAATTGCTTCGTCTATTCTGTTTTTGTCGAATGGTGTCCCGAGCGAGTAAAACGAGTCGAGGGGCTTTCGTAGACCCTGAGCGAGTGAACACAGTGAAAGAGTCGAAGGGTGCGATATCCAACTATTTTAGAACTATATGCCCTGGATCGTCTACATCCTTAAATGTTCCAACAACTCCTTTTACGTTGGCCATACTGAAAATCTTGAAGCTCGCCTAAACCTCCACAACAGTGGCAGAGGTGCAAAACATACGGCGAAACATCTTCCAGTATCCCTCTTATATCATGAAACAGCAAACTCAAAACAAGCGGCCATGAAACGCGAATTGCAAATCAAACGCTGGTCACGGGCAAAAAAAGAAGCTCTGATAAATAGTGATGACCAATCATTAAAAAACCTTTCCCGTTGCCGCAGCGTTCACGGTTTGCCGGATTAGTCCAGCACTATAAAACCCATCTCAAATCCGGCTCAGGACACACCTTTGCCAACCGCCACGTCTGGGATTGATTTCAAACACTTACAACTAGAATTCACCCTTCATCCTTCCTGAAAATAATTCTGTCCCCTTTTTGCACGCTCCCGTGCTTTCCGCATCGCATCAATAGTAACCTGAGCATATTTCTGAGTAGTACGTATATCAGAATGTCCGAACATTTTACCGATAACTTCAAAAGACACCCTTTATTCATTGGAACGCTATCGATTCCTGACTATGCATTTATTTATAATCCTGAATATAACCAACCACCAGCAAACCACCCGTCAAAGTAATCAAATCACACGTTGCTGTAATCATCAACGGCACCCATAATACATCACCCCAACCGGAGATAAACGAGTAAACTCCATAAAAAGCAGCGATACTGATGACCACACCAACAAATATAGAGCGCGCAAACCAGTGTGCGGGTTTATTAATCATCGCAATGAATAATGTTGAAACAAATACGGGCGCCATGAATCCAAAAGTCATTTTAACTACCTCAGCACCACCGAAGTTATCAGCGGGCCGCATAAAACCATCGAACATCGGCGTAACAATCGGGTTTAGAATCAATACAGCAGCACCCCAGTTAAGCAGGCTCGTTACGAAATAACCCACTATAAATGAGAGCAAGAAACGACCCCAAGTGATATTAATCATATTTCCTCCTTGTGCTATTGTTACTTTGTCATGTAACGGTTACTACAGTAAATTGAGTTGGAGCAATATTTAAAATCCCTAAATAGGGCCTGTCCCTTTAAACGTCATTCAAAAAACGTCATTCCAAAACATCCTGCCAAATTTTCTTCGTCGTGGACCAGATGTGTCTCTATCCTGTTTAATGGTGACGTGACCTGTCGTACCTGCCTGCCGGTTAAACCAAATACTCCACATCCCGGTCGCTTCGTTAGGTACCAGTGAATATCGCATATCGACAACCCGAAGCGGGTTGTCGGGATCGAGAGATAAGAAACCTCTGGAGAACCAGCGAAACCTTGCAAGATCCCTGGCTTGCTGGGAGTCTTTATCCAGCCAAGGCAGGTCGCGCTCAATATTTAATTTGGGAATAAATTCTCCGGGGAATAGGGTCAAGGCCGGATCCCGCTCTGACGGCATCGGTGTAGTAACCATCTTCTATTTCATAGATGACTTTCCATAGCAATAAATTACCAATTGTGGGCTTTGCTTCCAGGCGAATTGGAGTATGCCCGCGCTCCCTGGCAAGCTGCGTGCCTGCTTTAGTGACACGATAGTTCTGAAAAACACCTAAACCCAGATAAAAGACCACCCAGCACAAGGCAATCTGAGCAAATAAGGTTTTTTTCTTTCTGACACCCGTAATAACCAGCGCTAATAATGGCAAGGTGAATAATGGGTCAACGATGGAAATGGTATTCCAGGAAAAGCGTTCGTTGCTGAAGGGCCACAGCAGCTGTGTGCCATAACTGGTACAGGCATCCAGCAAACCGTGGGTGGCATAGCCTAAGAAGCAGAATAGATACGTGAGCTTGAAGCTTATCTCCCAGCGTTTGGCCAATAAAAAATAAAACACCAGTGCACAGATAAGACTGCCGATGGGAATGAAGAAAAGGGAATGGCTGAATTGACGATGAAATTCCAAGTATAATAGTGGATCGGTATCTGAGCGAATCAAGCTGTCAAGGTCGGGGGCCATGCCTGATATTGCACCAAACAAAGTAGCGGCAACGACATGTTTTTTATGGCTGATAGCTTGCGGTACGCTGGCACCGAGTACGCCTTGAGTCACTGGGTCCATAGGTCTTATGTATTTTAAAAATATAGTATAAGAAATAATTATATCAACCGTTGGTGAGAAGGTACAGGCCTTTGTGACCGCCGCGCTGCCGCCACGTCAGGGATTAATTTCAAGCACTTACAACTTGAATTCACCTTCATCCTTCCTGAAAATAATTCTGACCCTCTTTACTTTCATTACTGAAGAATGGATCCACGAAGGCCTACATTGCAAAGAGGTACCATAACTCTGAGCCAAATCTGTATAACTGGTTGAAACAAAATAAAATTGATGCTAAACCGGTACTGTAAAGGGACTGGGGCATTTCATTACCGCTTCATGATTACCTTCACAAAGGAGGTATATGTCCTCAAAACAGGATGCAGATCAATCGAAAAAAAAGAACTCTATTCCAGAGAAAAAGCCTCTAAACGATCAGAGGAAAATCGCAAAGCTACAGGCTTGTGTCAAGGGAACAGAGGACTGGAAACCTCTGGGACAACTCTTGAAGGAACTGAATCCGGTAAAAATCGAGATCGCCGGGAAAGTGACTTGGAGGAAAGAACCGCTACCCCTGAACTCAGCACCGAAGGAAGCACCGCAAGACAGTTTGAGTTGTACCAAAGAAAAAAACTGTAAGCTCTAACCGTTTTATAGGAGGGGGCGAATGCTACTCAGATTAATTGTGTGCATCGGGCTTGACATGTTTTGTGTTTGGCAGGGTTTGCAAGCAGCAGCTATTGCAACACCAGATGGCCGTCACTACTTCCCTGCTGTATATATTTTTTGCATAGTGCTTCTTTCATCCGGACTCAATAAATTTGGTCTCATTTCATGGCCTGTTACAACAATACTTTTGCTATTATATGGTCATTGGATAGTCGGGTGGATACCACTTGCTTTAGTTTTATTCACTGTTTGGGGTAACAAGACACTAGACCGAATGGAAGACAGTAGAAGCTCAGCAGATGAAGTTTAATGCTTAAAATTTCAAGATTCCAGGGTTCACTGGTACCATAACCAACGAACAAGACCTAGGGGTGGGGGGGGGTGTCCCCGCCCCTGGGGTAGCAAATGGAAATCAGTTCATTTTAAAGAGTGTGCTTATGCAAAAAAAGAAACATACTGATCCAGAGCCGAAGAAGTCCTCAAGCGGTCAAAGGCGGATCGCAAAGCTTCAGGCATCCGTCAAGGGGAAAGAAGACTGGAAACCTCTCGGACAACTCTTGAAGGAACTGAACCCGAAAGTAATCAGGGTCAACGGGAAAATGACCTGGAGAAGAGATCCGCTGCCCCTGAACTCCGCACCGAAGGAAGCACCGCAAGACAGCACAGCTCCAGGAAGAAGAAATAATAACACTTTGACCTTTTCGATAACATTTCCAGATCATTAGGAGGTAAACAAATATAGTATGGAAGAGAGCTTACATGTTATAAAACGCGTTTTTGAAAATGACGCACATATTGCCTTCATAGACCTTTTAGGAATTCGCAATCTCTATAAAAATCTGGAAACAGAAGTGCAGGCCGAAACAATTCTTAATACTCTTTTGCTTGATTTTAAAAATAGCTTCTCAGACTATTTTAAAAAAGATGAATTACGGGGTGATTTTTTTGATGTGAGTATTTTTTCTGATACAATCATCATTTCTCAAAGAAAAAATATTCCAAATATTGCTGAACGCTTTATTGAGTTTTCACTAGGCTATCAGGCCCACCTTCTTTCTAGTAAAAAAATATTATGCAGAACAATTATCACCAAGGACTCATTCTTTTCCTATAAATTAGTAAACGCAAATGAAAAAAACATATTAGGTTCACAACATACAAGCGTAAGTCTATGTGGTGGCAGGGGGATCCAATATGCACATGATGCCATGGTCGGGTTACCACATGGAGTATATCTGACAGAAACACTTTTAAACGCATTAAACGCCGAACAGCAGCAAAGAGCAATTCCCGTAATCAATGAAAATCTGTTTTTTATTAAGCAAAAATTTAATATTTATGAATACATCCCGCCCGAAACCTCAGAGCTATTGATTGAAAATTCAGAAGCAGGAAAAACTGAAATTGAAAATTCTCTAATTACTGCTTACCCTAATGAAAAGGCTTTGAACAAAATATTACCTTGGGTTTTGGTTCATCTGGAAAAAGAAAACAAAATAACTCGCGAAACAACATTCGCGCACCCCGGATCGAGCTCTTGAAATACATAAGGACATCCTTATTTTTTTCGCTCAGAAAAATAAAAAGCATCATATGTATTAATTTGATAACTATTTTGTTGCGGGAAATAAGCAAACACATAAACCTGAAATGAATCAATTTTGTAGTCCAACGACTGTCCGTCTCTGATGAAATTTCCCCGAGGTGAAGTGCAATGAAACGCACTGCAGAAACAGATGCGATTGACAAAATAAAAAAAGTTGTTTTAGGTGGGGACTGTATTGTCTTTTTTGGTGCAGGATTATCTATTCCTCCGGGGGAGCTATGGAAAGAAAGCGTTAAGAAAATTGCAGACCGTTGTAGGGTTGATTTTGACTCTGAGAACCTACCACAGGTTATTGATGCATGTTTTGATGCTAATCCATCAGAATATGAAAAAACATTTCAAGAATTCTTCCCAAAAGACATTGCAACTTCCAGACCAGCTTTAAATTATATACCACGACTCCCTTTTAAAGCTTTTATCACAACAAATTTTGATCCTTGGGTTGAGAATCACTTCAGGCATGAAGATATCAATGCAAGATATGCTTATCCAGATATATCTATGTCGAAAGGGTTGGAACAGGCTTTGTATTATATTCATGGATGCTATGACTCTGAAAAGAATAATTACGAACACCACAAATTGATTTTTGGTCAAAGGGCTTTTAAAGGTGCGTATGGCAAAGAAAGCTTATTGCCAGGGTTTTTACTGAACCTTTTTGTTTATGAAAAAGTGTTATTCATTGGGTTTAATCCAACAGAAAGATATCTTAGTGAGTTAATCACATATGCGAATACAATTCAATTGGAGATCAAACCAAAAACAAGCATATCGAAAATATTTACTAAACACATTTTGTGGCCGGCATTAAATCAAAAGACTGGGGAACAAAAAGAAGAATATGATGAAATGATAGCCCTTTTTAGCGCTTTGGAAATTGAACCAATCATATTTGATCCAAAAGGTGATGATTTTAGGGGGCTTGAAGAAATACTACGCGGATGTGTTGAACATAGTGATATGAAAAAAAGGCCAGCACCTTTTAAAAGTGGCTTTGACATATAAAGGGAGGTGGGTGAATTGAGCCAAGATAAATTTTTTAACAGAATAAGCGAAATAGATAGATTGCTCATACAACATCCAATTGCAGATAGCTTAGAGAGAATAAAAAAACTTATAGAAGATGAAGGTGTTTGCAAGTACTTTTTTGATCGACTTGATGCTCCTGAGTGGATAGACCCCCTTAAAACAGAGGGTTTTTTTACAAAACCACCAAAAGCTGAGATTGATGAAGTTAAAGGAACAATCAGCCTACCCCCTTGGCCAGAATCACGCTATCTGGCTCGGATGGCTGCAATCGAACCGGAAAAGGTTCTTGCAATTGTTTTGCAGATACCGGATACGAATAATGTCCGGGTGTATGAAGACCTTGCGGATGTGGCCATTAAGATGCCGCCTGAAATTTCTGTCAGATTACTGGATAAAGCTAAAACTTGGGCGGGCACAAAATATCAAATGTCACTTACAGAAAAACTTGCTCACTTTATAGTAAACTTGGCAAAGGGTGGACAAACAGCGTCTGCTTTGGACTTGGCCCGGGTGATGTTTGAAATCCTGCCGGATTCACATTCAAAAAACGATTCAGAGAAAGAACAAAAACATAGTTATCCTTATGAGCCAAAAGCCAGGTTTGATAATTACCAATATAATAAAATTCTAGAAAAGATTATGCCCGAGCTTGTTCGAGCAGGTGATTTTGAAGCGTTAGAGCTGTTCTGTGATCTGCTGCAATCCTACATTGACTTGTCAGGCAGAAATACAAAGGATAACGGTTTTGAAGATTATTCCTATATATGGCGCCCGTCTGTTGAGGAGAATGAACAGAACCGTGGCCGCAGAATCAACCATGCCTTGGTTAAAGCAGTACGTGCTGGGGCTGAGCAGATTGCACAGCAGGATACATCCAAAGTTCCTGTACTAATTCAAACACTTGAACGCTATCCATGGAAAATTTTCAAACGCATATCCCTCCACATACTACGATTGTACTCTAATGTTGTTCCGGAGACAGCTGCAAACTATCTTACATCTATGGAACTGTTCAATGACCGATGCTTAGAACATGAATATTCGCTGTTAATCAGAGAACATTTTGATAATTTAACTATTGCGCAGAAACAAAAAATATTGAGTTGGATTGAACAAGGACCGGAAGTGGCTTCATATAAACAAAGTAGAGAACGGAGAACCGGCGAAAAGGTTACCGATGATGACAACGCACGATATACAAAGACCTGGCAACTTTTTCGGCTCAATTGGATTAAAGAGAGTCTGCCTGAAGGCTGGAAAACGTATTATGATAAATTGGTATCAGAATATGGAGAACCAAAACCTGAGGGAAGAATCACATGCAGTTGGGTAGGGCCGACAAGCCCTGTAAACGCTGAAAATTTAAAAAAAATGTCGATTGAAGAACTTGTCGAATTCCTCAGAACATGGGCACCGCCTGAGGGTCCTTTTAAATCTTCTCCTGAAGGTTTGGGCAGAGAACTTTCCGCGATTGCAACTCAAAACCCAGAAACATATGCAAAAAACGCCCATTCTTTTAAAGAACTTGATCCAACATATGTGCGGTCATTGTTATCCGGTCTTCAATCGGCTTTAAAATTAGGTAAATATTTTCAATGGAAATCTGTAATTGATCTTTGCCGCTGGATAATGGATCAGCCACACGAGATACCTGGCAGGCCAGACAAGGATTTTGATATGGACCCTGACTGGGGCTGGACTCGGAAGGCCATTGCAGGACTTTTGTCAGCTGGGTTCGATGAAGAGGTTGGAGGCTTTGCTATAGAAGATCGTGAAATCGTATGGCAAATACTTGAGTCGCTGACAGACGACCCTGATCCGGCACCGGAGGATGAAGAACAGTATGGTGATGAAAACTTGGATCCGGTTACCCTTTCTATCAACACGACCCGCGGTGAAGCAATGCATGCTGTTGTGCGTTATGCTCTTTGGCTCCGACGATATTTTGATAAGCAATCTGATTCACCAGAGCTTATCAGCCGTGGCTTTGATGAAATGCAAGAAGTGCGAACAATGCTTGAGCGCCATCTTGATGTATCAAAAGATCCCTCCATTGCAATCAGGGCCGTCTATGGTCAATGGTTCCCCTGGCTGGTTCTGCTTGATTCTAGTTGGTCTGCTGAGCAGATATTCAACATCTTTCCATTGGATAACCTTTCTGAAAAATATTTTTATGCAGCATGGAATACTTACGTTGTTTACTGTTCCGTGTATGATAATGTCTTTGAATTACTTACAGACCAGTACAAGTATGCTGTTAAGCAGATTGATATACAGGGTAGCGGTCACAGCATATATGATGCGGACAGGCATCTCGCTGAGCATGTAATGACACTTTATTGGCGAGGCAAACTTAGCGGTGAAGAAACTAGGGTTATATTTGATCAATTTTGGGAAAAGGCAGACCCTGAACTACGGGGAGATGCTGTAGAATACGTAGGTCGAAGCTTGTATGATTATAAGCAAACAGTATTGCCTGAAATCCTAGATCGTTTAAAACTATTTTGGGAAGAGAGACTTGCAGCTGCCAAAGAGAGTGCGGAACATGACAAGTATAAATATGAAATGCGAGAATTCGGATGGTGGTTTGCTTCAGGTGTTTATGATGATTGCTGGGCACTGGCACAATTGATTGAAGCAATAAGGATCGCCGGGAAGATTGAGCCGGAAGACGAAGTGTTGGAAAAGCTAGAAGAACTTGCTCCTTCAATGCCAACCGAGACTGTTACCTGCCTTGAACTGATGGCTAGAGGTGATCGGGAAGGCTGGGGCGTATATGGCTGGCGTGACCATGCAAAGTCTATCTTGATAAAGGTTCTACGATCACCAGCAGCTTCAGCGGCTGAGGATTTTATTCATTATCTGGGCAGTCGTGGTTATCTTGAATTTCGAGAATTACTTAAGGGCTGAAGCTAAAACCTAACATTAACCCACTGTCACGATTCGGAACACGCCTCATGATTAGAGAAAGGAAAGCAGAGATGTACCATGAAGACGGTGTTCTCAATACATCATACGCATCTCATGAAGGGTGTATCAACGGTGAAGAGTCCGATGAGTGCGACACCTAGATTGAGATACGGACAAATTAAATAGCTTATAGGGATCAAAAAAAATGTTAGAACTTTCCAGAATTTGTAAAGACGGTATACTATTAGACAAAAGAGAAAAAAACATCGCTGGGTTTGCATTTTATTCGCTTAGGCTTGGACTTCATGCCTACTTTTCTACGTATAAAGCAATGAAGTATAGCCTAAGTGTTTTCATGAATGATGAAGATAACGAAAAAAAGGACTTCAACACACATTTTGAGTATTTTGAATATGCAGCTGAAACCATATTACACCTTCATCATTTTACAGAACTTATAATAAAAGATATTCTCAGGACCGTACATCCATTGTTGGCAGACACTGCCTCAACACAAACAATAGTCTTAAAAAAACTTCTCACCGGGGAACAGTTAAGACCCGAAGAAGAATCAGGCATCAGATCAATCGAATTTTCGGAGTCATTAAAAAGGTTAGCTGATCTTATAAAAAATGAAGAAATTGAAAATCATTTATCATATCAATTCATCATTGATAAAAAAAATATGTTGGAAAAGTTAAATACCCTAAGAAACAGAATTTGGCATAGAGGATCCTTTATTCTGAGATATGATTCATTAGACAAATTCATCTGCAAATATTTTTTACCCTTTTTGAGAAAAGTTATTGCACTAGATAGATATAGGGGGCGAAACATATTATGGAAATACAAACCGTTGAATATAAATTTTGATCCTTTGGATTTTCTATATAATGAAAAAAATGATTATGATGTCGGTAAATTCGCTTATGCAAAAGCACTAGGTAGAGCAGCATACGAAAATCCAATTACAGATGAAAAAATGCATGGAAAGTTCTTAAATAACGAGATAATCAAACAGTCAGAAGCTGCAGCACAAGCCCAAAAAAATCATTTTGAACAAATAGATAAATGTCCTGTGTGCGGAGTAACGGCCTTGGTCGTTTATGATAATATTGAGGTGGAAGGAGAGACCCCTGATGGTAGATATGAGCGGGCATATAAATACAGCTGGCAGATAAAATGCATGTGTTGCACTTTTGAAGTTACCTATGACTTAAAAAATGCCAACGATTACGGAATCCCGATTAAAGATTATTGGAAGTACGAAATATTATAGCCCCTGGTAGCGATCGCTCCACGGAAAGCTTTAATTCCATGCGACCCAGAGTGTATACTTGCTACTAGGATACTCTTTACATTTCCAGGGGGCATTAACTTTAACTGGGGGTACATGAAAACTAAATTCTATATATAATTATTATATTACAAATATATAGATGCCATGTTCGACTCCCCCCGCCTCCACCATTCGACTCGCTACGCTCGCTCATGGTAAACCCTGAGTGAACAACGTGAGTCGAATGGTGCACCACCGCCATGTTTAATAGAAAACCATCCTTCCTGAAAATAATTATGTCCCTTATTCGTCCCAGTATATTGTTAGGCAAAAATCATTCGGATTTTAGTTCTTGCAAAGGGCAGGTTCACTTCTATTGACACATCAATGTGTTTTATCTATATTTTCCACTTAAAATTAATCATCAAAAAGACATCTCACTATACATTGATTAATTTAACAATCTTTTCTTTTTCCACCCAATGGAGGTTATCCATGGCTGAAAAAACGCACTCCGTAAAAAGCAGTTGCAGCATATCCCGACGTAACTTTCTGACCACCGGCGCTGTCGGCGTAGCCGCTGTCACCGCCGGCTGCGTATTAGGGACCCGATCCCCCTCCCCTGCATCAGGTGCAGGCACAACATCGCGAACGGCCACCTTGTCGGCGCCGTTCGACACCTTTCGTGACTATGTCAGGGCCCTTGAGGAACGCGGCCTTTTGCTGCGCTTTGAAAAACTGGATCAGGATGCCTATGAAATGAGCGCCCTGATGTACCGGCTTATTGATGAATACGGCCATGAAGAAGCACCGGCAATTTTGGCCGAACAGGTTAAAATCAACGGACAGTGGGTCCGGGGGCCGCTGGTTGCTAATCACCAGGGGCACCTGGATACCGAAGCTATCCTCTTCGGAGTGGAGCCGATTCCCGGTGACCCCCGCGGGACCTATCGCAAAGCAATGGCTCACCTTCAGGGGCGGTTGAAGAAAGGCGAGTATCCGCCGATCAAGCCTATTGAAGTTCAAAAGGAACAGGCCCTGTGTAAACAGGTCGTGCTGCGGGGGAATGAGGTCGATGTCACCCGCTTTGCCTTTATACAGAGCAACCCTTCCGATGGAGGGCGCTACATCAACTCGGCCTCGGTTTTTACCTCTGACCCGAAGATGGGAATGAATTTCGGCACCTATCGATGCCAGCTCCGGGGGCCCCGTATCATCGGCATCAATCCCGAACCGAACCAGACCGGCTGGAAACATCTGATGGCGGCCAAAAAGCGGGGCGAAAAAAGCGCCAAAGTCGCGCTTGTGCTGGGCCAGGATCCCTATGTATGGGTGGTCAGCGGCTCAAAGGTTGCCAATCGCAGGCGCAAGGGACCCATCGACGAGCTGGCCATAGCAGGCGGGCTGCGGGGCAAGGCGCTGGAAGTCGTGCGCTGTGAAACCAGCGATATTCTGGTTCCTGCTCACGCGGAGCTCGTCATTAAGGGTGAAATCCCGCTGGACCAGCCCGGACTTCCCGAGGGACCTTTTGGCGAGATGTGCGGTTATCTGGGACCGCAGAAGAAAGAGAACTTTTTCATGAACGTCACGACGGTGACCCACCGCCAAGACCCCTGGCTCCTGAATGTGTTTACCGGTGCGACCCGGGGATTCGTCACAGGCCCCACCGCAGTGATTTTCAACACTGCATTTAAGCGGTTCATTCCTCAGCTGATCGAGCTGCATTCCCCGGTCCACGCTCCCGGCCTAACATATGTCCGGATAAAAAAAACGGCCGCGGGCCAGGGCCTCGAAGCCGGCAAAAAGCTGGCCTCTATGGTACCGATCTTCAAGGTGGTGATCGTTGTGGACGAGGATATCGATATCCTGGACTCGGCCCAGGTGGATAATTCCCTTATCACGCGCTGGCTGCCCGGCACCGCCAGTCACATTATCAAGGAGGCGCGGGGCTTACCTCTGGACCCAAGCTCGAAGGTGCGCGGCAAGACCAGCAAGATCGTTATCGACGCCACCCGGCAATGGCCCGAAGAGGGCGGCCCGGATGTGTATCCGGAGCTGAACCGCACGCTGCTTGAACAGGGGGCGCCTGACGCCCTGGCACAGGTGGATGCAAAATGGGGAGAAATTATCAAAGGATATGGGTGCAACCGGTAAAGAGAAAAATTGTGTCCGGCAAAGATATATCAAAGGACTCAGGAATTGAGTTTGAGGGATACGTATCCACACAAATACGAATCTGATTCAATACGTTTCAAACCGCCTGCCCACCGCCGGTCACGGCAAAAAGGCCTGACACTCTTTTTCACCAGACACCGATTATCAGCCGGTACCGGGTTGTCCGGGCATAGTCGGCATATCCCTCCAGCTCGTTGCACAGCAGCCGGTCTTCAAGATACGTCCGGACCACCACGGCAAGTGTTGCTCCGGCAACGGGAATGAGCGAGTAGGCTGAGCCGAGAAGAAACGAGACCCCGAACCCGCCGATGATCATACCCAGGTAGCCCGGATGCCTCACAAATCGATACGGCCCTGTGGTAATGACCTTATGGCCCCGGTCTGTTTGAATTCGAACGGTTGCTTCAAAATGTTCATTTACCACCATTGCCCAGTATGCCAGCACAAACGAAGCGGCATAGAGGACGAAACCGATGATTGCGAATGACGGCCCCAGATACGACCACTGGTATCTGCCCACATCCAGACCGGCAACTATCGGGGCGACAAACAATGAGATCAGGAAGTATACAGCCAAAAACACCTTGTCCCAGGTCTTGGTTCCCTCCTTGATCGAGGCCCGCCGGTTTGCCAGATCCGGGGCATAGCGCCGCATGATCGCTGCGCCCGCAATTGCGCCGGTAAGATAGATGCCGAAAAACAGCCAGGCCCTGGGAACATCCAGCCGACCCGCAGCCAGAAAGAAACAGAGCGCCATCGCAGCCGTCCACCGGAACGGGGCAATCAGCGTTTTTGTACCGTCTTTTGTCAACTGTTTTGTGGATTGAGCATGCATGATGGTTGAAGTGCCAAAGGTGTCATTGGGAAGCCGGATAACATACAGGAGGACTGTACGAGGCGTGAACAGTCACGCACGGTTCTCAACTCTCCCGGAAACCGGCGCACATTCAAGCAGATTCCCGGCTTTGTTTTTTTGATTTTCGCGTATAGTACCCTGTTACGAGAACCATAATCAGGATAAGGATCAGCGCGATTTTAAATTTCAGGGTTCCGGTTGCAAAAAGCGTGCTGCCGAAAAAGCCGTACGCGAAAGCCCGTGGCGTAACGCCCAGCATATGGGCAAGAATATAGGGCCTGTACTTCATATCCGATAGCCCGGCCCCGATATTGATGAGGGTTACCGGCATAAGAGGCAGCAGGCTTAATAACAGGACAATTGAAAAAGAGAAGTTTTGATTTTCGATGAAATGCTTTTTGGTTTTCAGTTTACCATAGATATACTCATGCCCCATGAATCTGGCGAAGAAAAAACCAATTGAACCGCCGATAGCCGCACCAAAAGCGGCAAATGAAGGCCCCAACACCGGCCCGAATGCCAGGCCGCCGGCAATAAAGAGGGCGATTGACGAGATAAGGAAAAACGGCCGGATAATGAAGAGACTGATATAGATTACCGGACCGAGAAGCCCAAGAGACCCAATGAAGGCATGGAAGGCTTCCGGCGACAAGTCCATAAACCGGCCACAGACAAACAAGCCGATTACCCCTCCGGTGAAAAGGATCGCCAAAAAGTGAATAAATTTCTTTTTTGAAGCGGAAGAGTTGGATACACCCATGTTCTTACTTTCGAGGCCGTCGTGGCCGTACAGATTGACACATGATACGCTGCTGCTTGCGGTTATTAAATTTTAACCGAGGTTGGCGTGTATGTCAATAAGTCCGTCGGCATACGGAAGAAGAGAAAAGAGGATCAATCTGTCGCATTTTTCCCGATAGTCTGTAATAGGGTCCTGCTACTGGCAGACACTTAAAGGCGAAACGTCAAATCAGGGATAAGCATGTAGATGTTACCCTGGTGGACTCTCGGACGGGTGTTTGCCTCCCCCCGCCTCTACCATTATTTCATAATTAAATAAATTAAAAATCCGCCCTTCAAAAAAACGCCACCGCTTTCTCCACGAATCTTATCATTTTAAGAGATCTTATGTATTCGATCTATCAGCTTTCCTTCCAAAGGGTATAGACAGCTTTCGCATGCGATTCCTAAGAGTACTGGCCTTTATCCCCAGCAGCTCCGCCGTTCCACCCTTGCCCTCTACTCTCCCTCCGGTCATTTTGAGAACCCTTTGAATATGATGTGCAATTACACAATCCAGATTCAAAGGTTCCTTTGCTTCAAGGGGTTGCAACCTGTTGCTATCGTGGAACTTATCTGTAAACGACTGAAACTCAGAAAAGCTAAGGGGATTTCCCCGGCTGAGGATTAAAGCCCGTTCCACCGCGTTTTCAAGCTCTCGGACATTGCCCGGCCACAAATAGGTCATTAAAAGATTTATTGCAGCAGGTGCCAAAGTAGGGATTGCCGTCAATTTCATTTCACGCGCTTTCTTTTGCATAAAATGTTGCACCAGGTTTGGGATATCGTCAACCCTCTCTCTAAGCGGTGGAATGGCGATGGGAAAAACCTGTAGCCGGAAAAAAAGGTCTTCCCGAAACTCACCCTTTTCAAGCATAGTCTGAAGGTTTCGATGTGTCGCAGCAATGACCCTGATATCCAACTGTAAGGGTTTGTTACCGCCCACACGTTCAATTTCTTTTTCCTGTAACACTCTCAATAGCCTGACTTGTGCTTCAGGGGACAATTCTCCGATTTCATCAAGAAAGATAGTGCCACCATCTGCTCTTTCAAAGCGTCCGCGCTTTTGGGAAATGGCTCCGGTAAAGGCACCTTTTTCATGGCCGAAAAGCTCGCTGTCCATGAGGCTATCCGGAATCGCTCCGCAATTGACTTTGATAAAAGGACCTGCACTCCTGGTGGAAAGGTTATGAATTGCATTGGCAAAAAGCTCTTTGCCTGTTCCTGTCTCTCCCAGAAGAATCACCGGACTATCAAGCGGGGCAACCTGGCGCACCAGGTCCATGACCCTCCTTAACCCAAAGTCCGCACCGATAATTTCACCGCCGCTTATTTGACGAAGTTCGTTCTGAAGGTAGCGGTTGTCGTCTGCCAGCAAATTCTTAAGTTCCAGAAGCTCTCGATACCTGCGGCTGTTTGAGAGGGCAATAGCCAACGGCTGCCTTAGAAGAGAGAGAAGTTCCAACTGTTCCGCATTAAATTTTTCCCGATTGCCTGCCCAAAAGGACACACCACCCACCCAATCATCCTCAAGGGTCAGGCGAACCGTCATTATTGATGATTTTCCTTTTTTCAAGGCCTTGAGTATTGGCTGAGCCATAGGGTGCTCATCAGCCCTGTTTGCAATAAAGGCTTTGGGGAATTGGCCACGCTCTGCCTGAGCACGGAACTCATTGGGCCAGGGAGCGCTGAGATTTAGGAGCTTACCCTGTTGGCTGTCAGCCCCAACAAATATGATTGAGGCGCCTGAGACGGGGTCATAGTAGTGCATATAGGCTTCTTCTGCAGGAACAAAATGTTGAATATAGAGTAAGCATTGCCATAACGCTTTTTCAATCTCCAGGCTGCTGGAAATTCTAAGGGTGGCCTCTCGGAAAAAAACTTTTTCATCTACCAACATTCTTTCCTCCTAAACGCACGTTAATTTTGTCATATTTGGCACTTGCAATGCATATCTATCATATTATACAGTCAGAACTGTTTTTTATGGCACATAATATTTGCTCTTTTTCATATAATTCTTTTGGCGGACCATAAATAATTGATATTAAATGACAATTTTTTATCAAGCGCTTTGGCACGTCGGTTGCCTAATCCAAACTATGAACGACAAAGCCTGGTTTTATCGGCCGCAAAAAAAATAAAAAGGGAGCAAAATCATGGCATTTGGATATAGAGGGAAAATGCTGGAGATTGATTTGAGCCAACGAAAATCTAAAATCTTTGAACTTCCAGAAAATGAGTTGCTGAAATTTACCGGTGGAGCCGGGCATAATGCATGGTTGCTGTACCAGAATCTTACACCGTCTGTGCAGGCCTTAGATCCGGGAAACCCTCTCATTTTTGGGACAGGCCCACTTGTCGGAACCCCCTTCCCCACCGCTTCTCGATCTACCTTTACCGCACTAAGCCCACTAACTGGAATTTTTGGAGACTCCAATGGCGGGGGTTTTTTGGGAGTTATGGTCAAACGCTCAGGCTATGATCACATAATGATCAAGGGCGCTTCAGATAAACCCTGTTATCTGCTCTTGGGGCCTGATGGTGTTTGTACCATTGAAGATGCCGGCAATTTGTGGGGGAAAGATACCCTGACAACACAAAAGATACTAAAAGCACAATATCCAAACGCTGCTGTCGCCACAATTGGTCCGGCAGGTGAAAATCTGGTCAGATATGCATGTATCATGTCTAACAATAACGCCAACAGCTTTTCTCAGACAGGCATGGGGGCGGTAATGGGTTCCAAAAAGCTAAAGGCCGTCGTGGTACTCGGTAGTAATAAAATAATGATAAAAGACCCGATCTTGCTGAAAGAAGTATCTGATAGCGTGAAACAATGGACCCAGGACCTTGCCTTTCCAAAATTATTCAGAAAATACGGCACAGCAATGTTTATCAACCCAGTGGTCGCACAAGGATTGATCTACGCAAATAACGGCCGTTGTAAAGTCGCCTATGAGGATATCACCTCCCTTGATATCGGCGCCTATTATGAAGCAACGGAATCAAAGGATCACGGATGTTACCGTTGCCCGTTAAAATGCGGCAAGCATTGGTCCATCAAAGAAGGACAATTCAAAGGTGAAAAAGGATATGGCTATGAAGTTGCCTATATCATGTCCTTAGGCCTTACCCTGGGCATTCGAGATGTCCCCTCAATTCTTCACCTGGTCAATAAACTAAACCTTCTGGGTATCGACATCAAGGAATTTGCAGGAACCGTCGGTATGGCCATAGATGCCGGCAAACAGGGGAGTCTTGATAAGAAGACCATGGAAGAACTTGAACTCAATTGGGGCACTGTGAAGGCGATGGAAACAGTGGCTGAAAAGGTCGCCCGCCGCCAGGGCATAGGCAATATATTGGCAGAAGGCACCAGGTCGGCTGCTGAAAAAATCGGGGGCAATGCTTCCCGCTATGCACTTCACATGAAAGGTATGCACTGGCCTGGTAATTCGGCCCCTCCCTATGTGTTAGCCTTTACCGTTTCCACCAGGGGCGGCGATTTTTTGAAGGCCATACCCCACCTGCTGGCACAATCAAATGATAAAATCATTGCTCAAGAGCTTTTCGGAGCCACGCCTCAAACGTTTGACACCTCCTCTCACACAGCAAAGGGCAGGGCCGTTTGGTGGCATGAAAACTATAAACTTATCAATGACAATATAGGCACCTGTTTTTATCTCTCACAAACCTTACTGTCCCATGGCAACTGGCTTCCTGAACATATTGCTGAAGCCGTAAGGGCTGCGACAGGATTTGATGTCGACGGCAAGGACCTCTTGATAGCGGCAGAGCGAGGATATCAGATTGAACGCACTATTAATATTCTGAGAGGAATGGAAAAAGAGCCGGATACTTTCACCAAAAGGCCTGAACCTGATTCATGGGCGGAAGGGATTGATATCAAGAAACCGGGAATGCTTGATGAATACTATGCATATCATGGACTTTCCTTAGAAGGACTTTTGACTCGCAAACGGTTACATGATCTGGACCTTGATCAGGTTGGCGATGACCTCGAAAAGCAACATAAACTTGGCACGTTTCAAAACATGACCGACTATCTACCCTTGAGTACAATCATTAAAAATCCTTCCGGGGAGAAGTTCGGTAAAAGCATCAAGGCTGGACTGCAGAACAGGATCAGAAACAGAGTGATGGCTAAAATGGCCGAAAAGCCTTCCTGTCTGCAAAAACATTGGCGCACAGTACATCAAATACAGCGCATAAAGGGAATACTTTTTTGACCCCTGGACCGGACACCATACTCTGTATCAGTGTTTAAGTCAGCGTTGTCAAAATATTTCTTCCCATACAATTCACTGCAGTGCCACTGGCCCGGATCGTTTTTTCAGTTCTTCATTGATGTGGTGAAGCAACTGAGATGCTGCATGCGCCTGATCAGACGCAATGTGAGGTAAGGCCCTTTCAATGAGCTGATTTTCCTTTTTTCTTGCAGTAAAAAATGCATCTCGTCCTTCCGTCGTCAAATCTGCCAACTTTGATCGTTTATGACGTGGATTTTCAAAGAATTCCAATAATCCCTGGGACGATAGATCATTGCAAACGGTTTGAACAAATTGACGCGAAACTCCCAAATGTGCAGCAATGTCCGGAACTGAAGCTGCTCCTTTTTCTATCAGCACTCCCATTATTCTCAAATTCGATGTGGTTAGCCCGACATGTTCATGGACCCTGTCTATTATGTCGGACAAGGAGGCCTGCAATTTGAAAACCTCCTGAAACAGGGTATGTAGCGCCTCTCCAGCCGTAAGTGTGTTTTTTTTTGCCATCGTTAAATCCAGCGTCTTACCTGATTACAATAGGTTGTATAGTCAACGCCGAACGCCCTGGTCATGTATGCTTCTTCCCGGGGAACGACATATAATGCCACGTACAAACCAAGTGGTATATAGGCACCAAGCAGCCAGATACTGCCGAAAGCAACACCTAAACCGATAAAAAATATGGAACCCCCAACGTACATGGGATTGCGGCATACGCGATAGGCACCCTGCATGACTACAGTTGTTGCCGGAAGGTTGGTTGATACGTTGGTTTCGATCTTCTTGAATTTTTCATGGGCCCACGTCATAAATGCAAATCCGCTACAGCTAAGAAATACACCCAGGATAATTCGCAAAGAAATTGGTAAGAATGGAAATTGGCAGGGGAACACGATTTCCATTACACCCCCTGCAACAAGGCATATGAAAAATATGTGCGGCGGCTTGATAGTAACTCCAGGTGAATCGGCGAAGCGTTCGTTCGCTACTGTTTTTGTATTCATCTGAATCTCCTTTTACGTATAGATTACTTTGTCTTTTTATATATATAACATACGACAATTAGGTTGTCAATATGACAAGTTAATTGTCATTTATTGCGGTTTTTCTCAAAGTAGCCGAAGGTAGTCCGCACTGGTGAGCCATGGACCATTAAAAAAAAGATGGTAATTCCAGCTGCCCTTTCTTGCGTTTGCTTTTACAATTAAAATGGCCGGAAAACAGAGGGAGATGAACCTATGATCTTAACCTGCAACTCCGAAAAAACTACGCTGAAGAGAGACGGGGAGACGGGTTATACTCCCGTGAATCATAATAAAAATTTGTCAATAAAAACAATCTCTGCTATGTTTTTTTATAGCTTATAATCATACACCAAAGGGAGGATTACTATGGGCTCATCTCATACCACACCCCCGCCGCCGGCAAACCTGCAGGAATATCATGCAATATTGTTTGATCTTGACGGTGTCCTGACACCGACGGCAAAAATCCATGCTGCCTGCTGGAAAGAAATGTTTGATGAGTATTTGCACCGCCGGTCAAAAAAAACCGGTGTGCCTGTTACGGAGTTTGATATTAAAGATGATTACAAAGAATATGTTGACGGCAAACCGCGTTATGATGGTGTGCGCAGCTTTCTGAAATCGCGGGGCATTCAGCTTCCTGAGGGTTCTCCTGACGGACCGTCGGATTGGGAAACAGTGTGCGGCCTGGGCAACCGCAAGAAGGAACTGGTGGATGTTGTGATTCAACGCGACGGTGTTGAAGCCTATCCCGGCTCGATGAGGCTTGTCCGGCATCTCAAAGAACGCGGAGTGAAAATGGCTGTTGTTTCGTCAAGCAAAAGCTGTGTGGCCGTACTTGAAGCGGCAGGGATTAAAGAGCTGTTTGATACAATCATGGACGAAAATGTCGCACGACACTTGAATCTTTCCGGAAAACCGGCACCCGATACCTATCTGAAGGCCGCGGAAATACTTGGTGCTTCTCCGGATCAGGCGGTTGTGGTGGAGGATGCAATTTCAGGTGTTCAGGCAGGCAGAAACGGTAATTTCGGGCTCGTTGTCGGGGTAAACCGCTCCGGCGACCGTGACGCGCTGCTCCAAAACGGGGCCGACATCACCGTTGACGATCTGGAAGAATTGCTGTCGGCAGAAAACAAATAACGGCACCCTCATATAAGGACTACCCGTATGATTAAACGCAAAGCAGAACTTCCACCGGAACACATATACCCGATAGATGACTGGAAACTCACAGAAAAATCCTTTCACCCCGAGTTCCTGGCCCAGAATGAAACCATGTTCACGGTTGCAAACGGCTACTTGGGAATGCGCGGTAATTTTGATGAAGGCAGGCCTGCTTTTCAAAGCGGTACATTCATAAACGGATTTCATGAATCATGGCCGATAGTATATGGTGAGGAGGCGTACGGTTTTGCCAAGACCGGCCAGACGATGCTGAACGTTCCCGAAACGAAGATCATCAACCTGTATGTTGATGATGAACCGTTTTACATTCCAACCGCCACAATGCCGAAGTATGAACGGGTTCTCGATATGCGTGCCGGTACGCTTGACCGTTCTATAATCTGGGAAACGGCATCAGGCAAGCAGGTGGCCATAAAGTCTCGCCGCCTGGTATCTTTTGAGCACCGTCACCTTGCAGCAATTTATTATGAAGTAACGATATTAAACGCGGAAGCGCCGGTTGTTATTTCATCTAAAATTGTTGAATCCGCAAACGATACATCAAATGACGGTGACCCGCGCAAGGCTCGACGGTTTGACGATAAAGTTCTGCTCACCAAAGAAACGGCTGTTGATGACCTGCGAATGGTTCTGGGGTACGCAACCAAAAGAAGCGGCATGACCCTTGCGGTCGGCGTTGACCACATTATTGAAACCGAATGTCCCTGTTCCCATGAAAGTGAGCTGTCGGAGGGCGGAGGCAAAAGCGTATTTACCGCATACGCTCACCAGGGTGTTCCCATAAAAATTATCAAGTATATTACCTATCACAATTCACGAAGCGCTCCGCCGGAGGAACTGTGCGGGCGTGCCGACCGCACCCTTGACCGGGCGCTTGATATGGGGCTCGACAGCCTGCTCGACAGTCAAAAGAGGTATATGGCCGGGTTCTGGGACCGCCATGGAGTTGATGTTGTTGCCAACGATTCGCGTGTAAATCAATGCCTGCATTACAATATTTTTACGATAATCCAGGCCGCCGGCAGGGCGGAAGGGACAGGGGTCGGCGCCAAGGGGCTTACCGGCCAGGCGTATGAGGGGCATTATTTCTGGGACACGGAAATCTACCTGCTGCCGTTTCTCATTTATAACGAACCGCGCATTGCAAAAAACTTGTTAAAGTTTCGGTTCAGCATGCTTGACAAAGCACGCCGGCGCGCGCGGGAAGTGAATCAGAAGGGTGCCCTGTTTCCCTGGAGGACCATCAACGGGGAAGAGGCATCGGCGTATTTTGCCGCCGGTACCGCCCAATATCATATTAATGCAGATATTATGTATGCTCTTAAAAAGTATGTTGATGTGACCGGCGACAATGATTTCCTGTACGATATCGGCGCTGAGATGCTCGTTGAAACAGCACGCCTCTGGCATGACCTGGGCCACTTTTCCGATGGAGATGATAATCAGTTTCACATTCACGGTGTAACCGGGCCCGACGAATATAATGCCATTGTTAATAATAATACGTACACAAACATGATGGCCTGCTTTAACCTCACCTATGCCTTCCGTACAGTGGAACACATGCGCGAGCACTGTTCAGAAAAGTATGCCGCCCTGGTACATAAAACCAGGCTTGATCTGCGGGAAGTCGAAGAATGGAAACGGGCTGCTGAAAAGATGCATATACCCTACAATGAAGAGCTGGGCATTCATCCCCAGGATGACAGTTTTCTCGAGAAAAAAAAATGGAACCTTAAAAATACTCCACCGGAAAAGTTCCCATTGCTGCTGTATTATCACCCGCTGGTGATTTACCGCCACCAGGTTATCAAGCAGGCAGACATTGTGCTGGCTATGTTCTTGTTCGGGAAAGAATTCTCTCAGGAACAGAAGCGGCGTAATTTTGATTATTACGACCCGCTGACTACCGGTGATTCATCGCTTTCGGCCTGCATTCAGTCTATACTGGCCGCCGAAATCGGCTATATGGACAAGGCTATCACCTATTCCCGCTATGCTCTTCTTATGGACCTTTCTGATATAGGCGGAAATGTCAAAGATGGTGCCCACATTGCCTGTATGGGAGGCACATGGATGACCCTGGTATACGGGTATTGCGGTATGCGCGATCACGATGGAACCTTTTCATTTCACCCAAAGATGCATGAGCTCACCAGGCGTGTCAAGTTTAACCTGACCATCCGCGGCATGGTGCTTGCAATTGACTTTTCTCACGATGGTATTACCTACCTTCTGAAGGATGGCGACGGCCTGACAATCTGGCACAGGGATGAGAAAATCGACCTGCAAAAGGACAAACCGGTTCTTAGACCGTTGTGCGACTAGTTGCTAAGATACACCACAATACACAATTCAGATCATCCACACTATATATGTCACGTTATCAGGCGTACCATAACAGTCAATACCTGACCTGTCCCTTTTCGTTCACTGTATACATCCTACCAGTAATCCTTCCCTCTTAGTCTCATTCCTCAGCGTAAGGCATTTTAAAAGACACTATATTTTCAGAAGGGAAGCTTTCCTTTGCGAATATCATGCTTTGCTTTGAATAGTGCTGATTTCAAGCCGAAGCTGGCACCGTCACTCATCCTTTCAAGCAGGCTGACAATTCGTTTGGAAAGATCCGGGTCGATTTGGATGGTATTGCCTGTCAGGGCTGCCTGGGTTAACGGCACTACCGCCCTGAGCACGTTTTCACATTCCAGTCGCAGGTCGGCATCTGCGGAAATAATACTGCTGACCTCATCGGCAAAATGATAGTACAACCGTACGTATATTTTCCCGGCAACCGTTTGGTTGAGCTCACGGTCCCTGAAAGCCCGCAACACATTGAGCCCGACGCTACCCTTGCCAAGCGCTGCTTCAGCGGGACAGTCCGTATTGTTGTCACCGGTATCGTCCGTAGAGCCTGCGGTGCCGAACAGGAAATCGGTATCCGGGATATCAGGCATTGTCACATTTTCCGAATACAGATATGCGCCGGTGCACTCATAGTCGTTATACGAGGTTCTGAGTGCCGTCAGGGCCGTCTCCTGGTCACTTGAAAGTGAGTTCCCGACTTTGGAAAAATGTACGGCATAGTTGTATACTATTTCACCATCCAGCGCCCCGTACTCTTCCACCAGCACCGACACCTCATCCTCATCAACAGATGTGCCGTCCATGAATTTCCGCAGCAGTTCCGAAATCTCCTGCCGCGTAGCCACGATTCCGTTCAGGGTCGTTTTCTGGATATCAACAAGGTCCGTTACCAGCGCGGCCTGCTCCGTGGTCAGCAGATTTAAAAAATCTTCCCCCATCTCGGCTGTCATGTTTTCATTGATGGACACGGCTTCTTCGGCCATCATGGCCGGGATGTCCTTCAGGTAAAAAGAGCCGAAGTACGTGCCGTGCCGCTCCGGACAGAAATAGGTGTCCGCCGCCACCGAGCCCACATACCAGCTATGAAGCTGATCGGCGAAGGTAATGAGGGTCACGTGTTCGCCCGGTGTGAGGATTTTGGGGTCCACCACTTCGGGAGGGTCCGGCCACGACAAAAAGCCGGTCGCTGCCAAGCTGTTTATGGCGTCTTTCTGGCCGGAATCAAGCTCGGCGATAATACCGCCGATAATTTTAGCCCGCTGAAAGCTGATGTCGGCATCAATGCCGTACAGCTCGGCTGAATACTCCATCACCGCTTCTTTGTCCAGCCCCGTTGCCCCGGCAGGCAATTCGCCTTCCAGCAGGCGCCGGAAAGCTTTGATCAAAACAAAGCGACCATATCCGTACTCATCGATCAAAGAAACCTGGCTTTTTGCCAGTTCCACCAGCTCATCCACCTGCTCGCCAGTGAGGATGTCCAGGATGCTGAGGCCGATTTTGTAGGCAAAATCGGTATTGTGGCCCATGCCGTCGGAATCGTTGTCGCGCAGATACTGGAAGCCGAAAAAATCGGAGACCTTTCCCGGCGGAAAAAACGTGTCCATGCACAGATCTCCGGTCAGGAACGCCAGCCCGTCAAAGGCAATGGTTTTTTCCTGCCCCTCATCCGACAGGCTGTCTTCTATAGTGAAGCCGTCATCATTGCCGCCGCCGTTAGGGTCCTCAGGCGGATCATGGCTGCCGCCGACATCATCACCATAGGCTTCCTTACAGGCATCGCGACAATAGCGGCGGTCACCGCATTCGAGGTCCACGGAATCGTCGCAACAGTCCTTACAGACGGCTTCACTTTCAGCACCAGAGATACAAACGCTGTAATCGCCGTCGGGACCCAGCGTTGAAGGAGCATCCACTGTAATAATATCGGTATTTGCGCTGAAATCATGTCCGGCACACGCATCCCGGCACACGGCGCGTGCATCGCCGTCGATGTCCAGGCAGTCACAGCAGTCCTTGCAGGCCGGCTCATCGGCCGTGTTGTCGATACAGGTTTCTTGGGTGTAGGCCCCATACGCCGGAGCTGCCGCACTACAGCAAACAGCGATGAATACGGCAATGAACATGAACAGGCAGAAGTCACCATTTTTTTCACATTTCGATACTGATACATATAAGGATTTCATGTTATTTACCTTTCTCCTTATTCGTCATTCGCTGTATTTCACTGTACAGGCGGATTTCTGAATTCCCTGTGCTGTTTCCTGTTTTTTCGTGGCTTATTCAGTTGTGCAGTAATTTCCGCTGCTTGTTCTACACTTACAATACCACTTTGCCGAAGCTTTTCAACAAGGCTGAGTGTTTTTTTGTCCATGGCGCTGCGAAACTGTTCCGGATTGATTCCTGAGTTTGCCATTATGTCCTGCACACAGCCACGACCGGTAACTTCCTTGAATGTCGCAACAGGCTTGCCCGTTAGCTCTGCAAGCACCTCGGCAACCATGGCATCATGTAAAAATGCACCCATGAGCATACCTGCGTTTCGCGGCGGTCCGGACCGTTGCTGCCGGCGTGGTCTGTAATCCTGCCCCCCTCGTTTGCCGTAATCGCCTTCAAAAGCTGCTGCGGGCAGCACCATCCCTGCAACAACAACCATCACTAAAATGCTCTTCAATCTTTTTTTCATGGCCGATTCTCCTGTCTGTTTTTTTAATTTCCGGACATCACTTTGATGCTCCGTTTCTGTATTTGTCTTCAGGATAGCAGAAGAATATGGTAAAAATATGGAGGAATCATGTTAAAGCTGTGATGCTTTTTGAACTGCCTTGGATTATCGACCGGCCCATAGCAGCATCAAAATAACCACTTGTTATCCCTTGCACATCACTCATTTGTCATTATCTGCATTATTGTCAAAACAGATAGTGATTTCGGTGTGTCATTACAAAAAGCCGATTGCTCATCTGCAGAACAATCGGCTTTTATAACACAAGACACAGGCAGGTATTTTATTCAGCTTCCGTCTGGCTGTCCTCAGATGGTTCGCCCTGCGGCGTACGGTTGGACAGACAATCAGAAAGGTCGGCTTTCTCATCTGAGCTGAGCAGTTCGACTATAGCCTGTTCAAGAGCGAATCGGTTTTCACCATGTTCCTGTCTTAATTCCGTCAGGGTCTCCTGGGCTGCAATGAGCGCGTCCTCATCCATTACCTCCGACGTCAGTGCGGCAACGTATGCATCCCGTGCCTCTTGCATGACATCGCGGTGCTCCTCCCTGGCTGTTCGGCTCTCCTCAAGCAGAGTTTCTATCGCACCGGTCGTGTCGGAAGACAATTCAAGCTGCATCACACATCCGATGAAGGGATCCGGGCGGTTGTGCCCGGCGACGGGCCTCGTGTCGGAATTACCGTTCCCGCCCTGTCCGAAGGGATTTTTGGGACCGGGCTGTGCCGTGGCCGCACCGAGCCCCAGGGTAAAAAACAGCGCAACTGTCAGTACCATTACCTTTTTCCTGTTTTGTTTTTCCATGAGCATTCTCCTTAAAAAGGTTCGATTTTACCGATTTGCATTACACCGGCTGCGTTACTTGAGTATGTACCATCCAAATGAGGAGAAAATGTGGAGACAATCTGTTAAGAATGTGGAGAAATATACAGAAACTCGTTTATATGCTATAGTCTCAAACAAAAACACCTGACGGATCATGTACCCATGGCGTTACAATTAAGACTTCCCCTGAAATTTTTCCTGGCCTTTCTGCTGACCTCGCTCACCATTGTCGTATTGATGGTGGTGATTATGCTGTACAGCGCCAGGCTTAATTTCACCAGATATGTCCACACCATGGAAGAGTACCGGCTCAACGTGCTTGCCGAAATCTTAAGCGAAGAATATCAGGAAAATCCGGGGTGGGAGTCCCTGCGCAACAGCCGGAATCAATGGCAGTATATCCTGCGGCCGCTCCGGCCCGGATCGGAAAAACCCCGACCACCCCGGCCGCTTTCATCACCGTCTGCAGCAGAACCGTTGCAGGACCGAAACTGGCGACCCCCTCCTCCGCCGCGGCCATCCGAAGATGAACGGTTTAGAAACGGCCGGGGACGCCGCCCGCCACCGCTCCGCGAGGACTTTTCCCGGGATCGGCCGCGTCCGGCCCGTGATCACCAGAGGCCCCGGGCGGGAAAACCCCGGCCCCTGGCTATCGAGCACCGCCTGACCCTGTTTGACACCGATAAAAAAAGAGTTGTGGGGCCTGCCCCGTCTCCACTTGGCCATACACTGAAAGAAATCGTAGTCGACGGTCAAACCGTTGGCTGGCTGGGGTTGAGAAAAGAAGACCGCCTGTCTCAGCCCCTTGATGTAGCCTTTCTTCAGCAACAGTCCCGGACCTTCTACATTACCGGGGTCCTCATGCTGGTGCTGGCGGCAGGAGTGTCTTTTTTATTTGCGCGCCACCTGCTGGCCCCTATCAAGAAGTTGACCGCCGGCACCCGGGCAATTGCATCGCGCAAATTTGAAACGCGCATCGCGGTGCAATCAAATGATGAGCTGGGGCAGCTCGCCGGGCATTTTAATCGGATGGCACACACCCTTGACGGTTATGAACAGATGCAGCACCAGTGGATATCCGACATTGCCCACGAGTTGAGGACACCGCTGGCGGTGCTGCAGGGCGAAATCGAGGCCCTTCAGGATGGGGTCAGGCAGATTACACCCGACTCCCTTGCTTCTTTGCATGCAGAAGTCAAGCACCTGGGCAAAATTGTCCGCGACCTGCATGATCTGTCGATGGCTGAATCCGGGGCCATGCACTACAGCCTGGCGCCTTTGGCCCCTATTCCAGTACTGCGCGATGTCATGAATACATTCAGAGCCCGCTTCGACGCTGCAAATATTGTATTGATTGATGAACTTGGCGAGAACGCGCCCCAAACAATAACCGGCGATCGTAGCCGGATTGTGCAGGTATTTACGAATCTGCTTGAAAATACACTGCGCTATACCGAGCAGCCGGGCACCATAAAAATCGGGGGCACTGTAACACAATCCCGGCTCATCCTTCACTTTGAGGATTCAAAACCCGGTGTGCCGGCTGCGTCTCTTGAGAAGCTTTTTGAGAGGCTGTACCGGGTAGACACCTCTCGCAGCCGTACGCATGGCGGCAGCGGGCTGGGGCTTGCTATCTGCAAATCAATCATAGAAGCCCACGGCGGCACCATCCGGGCGGGCAACAGCTCTTTAGGCGGACTGCATATGGAAATTGTATTGCCCTGCAATACAAAAAAATGTGTTTTCAACTGAACGCACATTACTATAAGGGAATGACTACCATGACACAAAACCACATCCTTATCGTAGAAGACGAACAGAAAATCGCCGACCTCATTCAGGACTACCTGCAACAGGACGGCTTTGGCACCACCATTGTCAGCCGCGGCGACATGGTGCTCCCTGCCGTAAAAAAGTCGCCACCCGACCTCGTCCTGCTCGATCTCATGCTGCCGGGCCTGGACGGTATGTCGATTTGCCGTGAGATACGGAAATTTTCACATCTTCCCATTATTATGCTGACCGCCAAGGTCGAGGAACTCGACCGCCTTTTGGGCCTTGAGATGGGCGCCGACGATTATATCTGCAAGCCGTCCAGCCCACGGGAAGTGGTTGCACGGGTAAAAGCTGTTTTGCGCAGAACCCGCCCTGAACCGCTGGAACAAAAACTGGTTCAGGGCCCCATTGTGCTTGATACGGACAGCCGGCAGGTCACGGTAAACGACACGCAAATGACCCTTACCCCCAGCGAATTCAAACTGCTGCAGGTATTCATGTCTGCCCCCTCCAAGGTTTTTTCTCGGGATGAACTTGTACAGCGGGTCCAGGGGTACGACTACGAAGGCTACGACCGTACCGTAGATTCACACATAAAGAATTTGCGAAAAAAAATCGGCGCCCTTTTGCCGGGGCAGGAGGCAATAGCCACTGTATACGGAGTCGGGTACAAGCTGAACATTACAAGCCCTTGAAAGCAAAAAAACGGGCTCAGAGAGCCCGGATCGGGACTTCAGCCGGAGGCCGAAAGGCCCGGGTCCACGACAGTGGACAGTTTCCTTTTGCCTCCTTGACGCTTTGCGCAAGGAGGCAAACAAAACATGCTAAATACCCCTCTTCCCTGCCCACATCTCAAAAAACAGTAAAATATCCGTTCTATTCGATACCTTCCTGTCGAACAAAAAAGGTGTAAATAATATTGACACTAAATAGTCCATATGGTACTTTGATGTTTCATAGTTGATTTTAATGTTTCAAAAGGAGCATTGAAATGCCTTCTTCAAAAGAGGATCAAATCACCAAGGCGGCCATTGCCTATTTGTCCAGAAATCCGGGGGCGTTGCTGGAAGACATAGCGCATCATGCGGGCATAAGCCGCACAACCCTTTTTCGCTATTTTCCTTCGCGTGAAAAACTGTTTCAAAAAATAGTCCTCGAATTCGACAACCAAATACGCACCCAGTTGACGCCTGTTCTGGATGAGGACATTCCGGCCATTGAAATGCTGAAAAAAATCACCGGGATTATGGTCCGGCAAAACGTGCAGTTCAATTTTCTCCTGTATGAACCCTTTATTCAGCAGGACCCGGTTAATCAATCCGTCATCAACAACGCCCTGCAGCTCCTGCAAAGGCTGATCAAACGTCTTCAACAGGAAGGCGTCATTAAAAATGATATCAATATTCACTGGGCGGCAAAGAATCTGGATTTGACGGTCTGGGGTATGGGCGAGTGTGTCCACGACGGCGACGTGGCCGTCAATGCAGCCGCCCAAATGCTTGTAGATACTTTTCTAAACGGCTTCGCAGAAAAGGCCGTTTAAACCAAAAAACATATTACGCGATAAAAGGTGCCACCATGAGTATTCATAAAAACAATCCCAGGAAGAAATTTTCTTCTCAGGTTATTATCATTGCGATCATAGCAGGGGCGTTTGCCGCGGGCTGGTTTGTGGCTCTCCGCATGATGGGACCCGGCATGGGCGGTATGCCTCCGGGCATGATGGGAATGGGCGGACCGCCTGCCGTGAACGTGCAGAAGGTGCAAGAAGATTTTATCGACAAGGAAAAAGAGTATATCGCCTACGTGGAACCCATCCAGGAGGTTGACCTGCACCCCAGGATCGAAGGGTATCTTGCCGATGTGCATTTCGACGAGGGCAGCCTGGTAGAAAAGGGGCAGGTTCTGTTCACGATAGATCCCCGGGAATACCGGGCAACGGTTGACCTGCGGGCCGCCGAACTTGCCCAGGCCGAGGCCCGGCTTGTGCGCGCCGAAAAATATCTTAAACGCCTCGAATCGGCCGAGGCCCGCAGCATCTCTCAGGCGGATCTTGATACCGCGGTAAGCGACGTGCAAAGCTCAAAGGCCGCGGTTGAAATGGCCCGCGCCAGCTTAGAGCTGGCACGCATTGATCTGGGTTACACCCGCATAACGGCCCCGATCAGCGGGCGCATAGGCCCGGCGGAAGTTAAAGCGGGCAACTATGTCAACTCCGGTACGCAGCGCCTTGCACGTATCGTGCAAGTGGACCCCGTGCGGGTCAACTTCTCACCCGCCGACCGTCTTTACCTTAAGCTGCTTGAAAAAATGCATAACGGCACCATGCCGCGAATCAGCGCCCGGGTTCTGCTGCCCGGCGGCGACGAGTTCAAGGCGGCGGGCCGCCGTGATTTTGTCGACAACGAAATGGACCCCGAGACCGGCACCATATCCGTCTGGCTGCGTTTCGACAACCCGGAGGGCCTTCTGATACCGGGCTCCTACGTCAAGCTGCTCCTGGGCAATCAGGACCGTCCCCGGGCGTTAAGCGTGCCCCAGGCCGCAGTTATTTCAGACGCCAATGGCGATTATGTTTTTGTGGTTGATAAGGAATCAAAAGTCCAGCAGCGAAAAATCACGCTTGGGACCGTACTCAATGGAAACGTGATTGTAACATCCGGCCTTGCTGCGGGGGAAACAATTATTACGGAAGGTGTGCAGAAAGCCATGCCCGGCATAACCGTCAATGCAATCGACGCTGCCGCCGCTGTATCTGAAGGGAAACAACAATGATTTCGCTTGTCTTCATTAATCGTCCGCGCCTCGCAATGGTCGTCTCTATTGTGCTGACCCTGGCCGGAATTTTGTCGATTTTCGCGCTGCCGGTCGAGATGTATCCCAAGCTTGCTCCGCCTCAGATCGTTGTCACCGCCAACTACCCGGGTGCCAGCGCCGAAGTGCTGGCCACAACCGTTGCGGCCCCCCTTGAAGATGAAATCAACGGCGTTGAGAACATGCTCTATATGATGTCGAAATGTGAAAACAACGGCACCTACACCCTGACGATCCCCTTTGCCGTGGGCACCGATCCGGACATTGCCTTGGTGAAGGTGCAAAACCGTGTGCAGCTTGCCACCCCTCGGCTGCCGTCCGATGTGACCCGGCAGGGCGTTACCGTTTCAATTGAGTTCTCCGACTTCCTGGGGCTTTTAATGATACGCTCCCCGGGCGGCACACACAGCCGTAAATTCCTGAGCAACTACACCCACGATTACATCAAGAGTGCCATTACACGTATACCCGGTGTGGGCAAGGCCAATGTTTTCTCGTCCAAATACAGCATGCGGGTCTGGCTCGATTCCGACCGCCTGAGCGCCATGGGTCTGAGCGTAACCGAGGTAATCAGCGCCATTGAAGCCCAGAACGTGCAGGCTTCCATCGGCTCGGTGGGGGCCGCTCCGGGGCCGCCTGACCGCAAAGTCCTGTATACCCTGCAAACCAAGGGACGCCTGAACGACCCCGAAGATTTTAAAAACATTATTGTGCGCTCAGCCGGCCGCGGCTCCCAGGTGCGCCTGTGCGACGTGGCCGATGTGGAAATGGGCCTTGAATACTACTCTACCTACGACCTGTACAATGGCGATCCCAGCGTTGCGGTCGGGCTGAACCAGACTGCCGGATCAAACGCTCTTGAAACGATTGCCGCGATTCAGGCCGAAATAAAGCGCCTTGAGAAAAACTTCCCCGAAGACTTCGAGTGTTTTCTTTCTTTCGATTCCACCGATTTTGTGCGGTCGACCATTAAGGAAATCGTATTCACCATCAGCCTGACCCTGCTGCTGGTTGTGCTGGTCTGTTTTACCTTTCTGCAGGATTTGCGCGCAACCCTTGTTCCGGCAGTGACCATTCCGGTCTCCCTCTGCGCAACCTTTACGGTCCTGATGACATTCGGCTACAGCATCAATATCCTGACGCTGTTTGCCCTGGTGCTTGCCGTGGGGCTTGTGGTGGACGATGCCATCGTCGTGGTGGAACGCGTGCTGTTTTTGATGGAGCGCGAGGGGCTCGACCGCTACAATGCCACCATTAAGGCCATGGAGCAGGTTACCGGTCCGGTAATCGCCACCACGCTGGTGCTGCTGGCCATTTTTGTACCCATTGCCTTTGTACCGGGCATGACCGGTAAAATTTACCAGCAGTTTGCGGTCAGCATTTCCTCTGCGGTTCTGTTTTCAACCATCACCGCCCTGACCCTGTCTCCGGCCCTGTGCGCCTCCATACTGCGCATACCGAAACCGGTTTCGCGGGGCCCGCTGGCCTGGTTCAACGGCCTGCTGAGCAGGGCCCGGGGCACCTATGTATCGGCGTCCCAGCGGCTGGCACGCCGGGGCTTTCTGGTGGTGTTCTTCCTGCTGGTAACTGTTGCAGCGGCATGGTTTCTTTTTTCCACAACCCCCACCGCTTTTATCCCGGATGAAGACCAGGGGGCCATTTTCGGCAGCGTGCAATTGCCCGAAGGCGCTACCCTGGACAGAACCGCAGCGGTCATGGAGCAGGTTTCTCAAAAATTTCTCGATACTCCCGGAGTAGATTTCGTTATTTCCGTCTGCGGCTGGAGTTTCTTCGGAAGCGGCGAAAATATGGGCCTCATCATATCCGGCCTCGACGACTGGGACCTGCGCACGGACCCGGGGATGCATATTAATGATATCATCGGAAAACTGACCGGAGACATGGCTGCCATTCCCGGAGCCATGATCAACCTGTTTTCGCCCCCGGCCATTATGGGACTCGGCATGATAGGCGGCATGGATATTCGTCTTCAGGCCACCGCAGATTCCGACCCCCAAAAGCTCGAGTCCGTACTGGGCGGCTTTCTGGGGCACTTGAACCAGTCGCCGGAAATCGCTATGGCTTTCAGCACCTATTCCGCCCGCACGCCGCACCTATTTCTGGACATCGACCGGGCCAAGGCCGAAGCAATGAACGTACGGGTCATTGATATTTTCAGATGCCTGCAGGACAATCTTGGATCCCGTTACGTTAATGATATCAACCTCGGCAGCCAGGTAAACCGGGTGTATGTACAGGCCGACTGGAAGCATCGCAAAGATGCCGACGACATCGGCAGCCTGTATGTAAAAAACAGAAACGGCAACATGGTGCCCCTCTCAAGCATCGTAACAACCAGAAGCATGGTGGCCCCGCGTATTATCGAGCGCTTCAACCAGTTTTCAAGCGCTTCCATCAACGCCCTGGCCTCACCCTTTGCCAGCACCGGCATGGCCATGCAGCTGGCTGAAAACATTTCCCACGAAAAGCTTCCCGACGGCTATGCCATCGAATGGGCCGGAGCCAGCTACCAGGAGCGGAAAGCCTCGGGCCAGGTAACGATTCTTGTGCTGCTGGCACTCATATTCGGCTATCTTTTTCTCGTGGCCCAGTACGAAAGCTGGACCATTCCTTTGCCGGTTATGCTGTCGATTTCAGTGGCCATGCTGGGGTCGCTTATCGGGCTGATGATTACCGGTCTCCCGCTGAGCATTTATGCCCAGCTGGGTCTCATTCTTATGGTGGGGCTTGCGGGCAAGAACGCCATTTTGATAGTCGAGTTTTGCAAAAACCAGCGCGAAAAGGGGTGCTCCATCCTGGATGCCGCCAAAAACGGTTCCTATGAGCGCTTTCGGGCCGTGCTCATGACGGCCTTCACCTTTATCTTCGGCATGATGCCCATGGTTTTTTCCGTAGGGGCCGGCGCGGCAAGCCGCAGGGCCATCGGCACGACCGTTTTTTCAGGAATGCTTGCCGCAACACTTTTTGGAATTGTTATGGTACCGGGGCTGTACGTTGTTTTTCAGACCGTACGTGAAAAACTGAAAGGCCGCCGGGAAACCGTATCAGGGAGTAAGTCTGATGAATCATAAATGGTATTCTGTACACCTGTCTGCATTGTTGTCCATGGTATGCTGCTGTATGCTCTTAAACGGCTGCATAAGCGTGGGGCCCAATTACCGTAGTCCCGAACTTTTTGAGCCTAACTTCCGGGTTCAGGGGCTGGACGTTGCCGACAACACTACAGATAATGCGCGCATGCTCGCAACCTGGTGGAACGGTTTCAATGATGACATGCTGGTGGAGTTTATCACCCAGGCCCTTGAGGGCTCACCCGATATCAAGGCGGCCATTGCAAAAGTACAGGCGGCCCGGGCCGAACTCGGTATCAGCCGCTCAGACTTTTTCCCGCAAGTCGACGCTGCAGCCGATTTCACCCGGACCAAAACCAACAAAGACGCCGGGGGCACCGGGTATACCCATATGTACCGGGCAGGCCTGGACGCCTCCTGGGAGATCGACATTTTCGGCGGCACACGCCGGGCGGTTGAGGCCTCGGAAGCTCAGCTGGAATCGGAAATCGCCGATCTGCATGATGTATGGCTTAGTCTTGCTGCGGAAGTTGCCCTGAACTATTTAGAAATTCGCACCTTCCAGCGCAGGCTGCAGGTTGCCCGCAAAAACCTGAAAGCCCAGCAGGAAACCCTTGAAATACTCTCCTCGCGCTACAACGCCGGGCTGACGGATGCACTTGATGTTTCCCAGGCCCGCTACAATATGGAATCGACCCGGTCAACCATTCCACTTCTGAATGCCGGGCTTGAAAAGGCCCTTAATGCCCTGGCGGTTTTGCTCGGCCGCCGGCCAGGCACCCTGCATGAGTGTTTCAGCACAACGCGTCCGATACCCGTACCGCCCGAAGGCGATATCGAAGGCATTAGCGCCGACGCTCTCAGGCGCAGGCCGGATATCCGCAGGGCGGAGCGCAGACTTGCAGCAGAATCCGCCCGCATAGGCGAAGCGGTTGCCATGCTGTACCCCAAATTTTCCCTTTCCGGTTTTTTCGGAACACAGGCAATAAGCTCCGACGAGCTCTTTACCGCCGGGGCCGGATCAGGCTCTATTGTGCCCGGGGTTATCTGGCCGGTTTTTCGTGCGGGAGAGCTTGTAAACCGGGTGCGCGCCCAGACCTCCGTTAAAGATCAGTATCTGGCACTGTATGAAAAAACGGTGCTCAGTGCGGTTGCCGAAGTCCGGGATGCGCTGTCGGGCTTTGTGCAGGAGAGCAGGAGAATCCAGCACCTGCACAGCGCGGTCAAAGCCGCCCGAGAAGCCGTTGATATTGCCCGCGACAAATACAGTAACGGGTTGACCGATTTCAATAACGTGCTTGATGCGCAGCGCTCACTCCTGTCGCTGGAAGAAAGCCTTGCCGTCAGCCGCGGCGACACCTCCGGGTATATGGTCAAAATCTACAAAGCCCTTGGCGGCGGCTGGACACTTTTCAGTTCCGACGATGGCGCTGCGCCGGACGAAGTTAAATGACCGGAAATTCTTTTTAATCGCACACTGCTGTTCTTCAGCACGCATGTTTTTTGGCAAAAATCCATACATCTTGACTTTTCCCCCCATTTTGCTAAAGTGATTAAAATAGGTATTCAAGCGCGCTGAAAAGCGTTAAAGGGAATCCCGTGAAATTCGGGTACGGGCCCGCCGCTGTAATCGGGGACGAAAACCGTAGCGAAGCCACTGTTCCGGCTCACCGGAATGGGAAGGCGCGGTAACTAGGATGATCCGAAAGTCAGAAGACCTGCTTGAATAGTTTATCGGCGTACCGACATGGCAAAGTGGTATTCCGGAATAAATACACAGTTTTGAGGATAAAAAAAGGGATATCCCCAAATCGCACTCGATTTGGGGATTTTTTTTGCTGCATTCTCCGACATACATTGAGTTATTGAAAAACACACGCACCATAATAGCAATATGAAACTCTGTATAATCGCCGTCGGCGCATCCTCCATTATTGAAATCGAAAAAAGCTGCCGCACATGGGCCGATGGACCCTGGGCGGGCCGTTGCGAGGTGAGCACCCACTATGTGGGCAGCGATTTTCTCAGCGAGGAAACCTGGCCGGCCATTTTCCAGAGCCTCTACCAGAGCGATCTTGTATTGCTGGATACCATGGGCGTTCCCGATGCATTCGGCAACGCCCTGGCAGAAGGTATTGCGGACTTCAAGGGTCACGTTGTGGTGGTCAACGCAACCTCGGTCGCCGTGCGTTCCCTCACCAGGCTGGGCGGCTTTTCTCTCAATATGATGCGCCGCATGGACGTGGACAAAAAAGACGATTCCGAAAAAAAAGCTCCTCGTGATCCTGCCCGCATGATGAAAATGGTCGAGTGGATGGAAAAAGTCGGGCGGGCGATTCCGGTCGGTCCCCTGCGGGACATGCGCAATTTCCTCTGGATCAGCAAATACTGGCTGTACGGCACCCGGATCAATATTGAAAACATGCTGTACCTCATCGGGCGCGAATATTTCGGTTACAAGGATTTCCCCAAACCGAAGCCGCCTGCCGTGATAGATGACTGCTCAATAATGGATCCGGCAAGCGGCAGAATTTTCAAAAGCATCAGTCACTACCACGAAAGTTTCCCGCCTGAGGAAACCAAACCCGGCCTGGGCCTTTTTTTTCGTTCGCGCACCTACCCCCTGGACACCCACCCGGTTATCAGCCGTGTTATGGAGCGGCTCTCCCCGGGGTTTAACGTTATTCCCATAGCCATGGACAGCACGGTGGGCCGCGATTTCAGTAAATTGTATAAGCTCCTGATGCCCGACGGCAAGCCCCTTATCGACGTGCTGGTCAATCCCGAATCGTTCAGGCTGGCACAGGGCCCCATGGGCGGTGATGCCGTTCAGGGCGAGCGGTTTCTGCGCGACCTGAACGTGCCGGTGCTCCACCCCTTTTTTCTCACCAAACGCACCTGCACCCAATGGCTGCAAGACAACAAGGGGGCCGACGTCGGCGAATTTCTGATCTCGATTTTCCTGCCCGAGCTCGACGGTGCCGTCGAGATGTATCCCCTCGGCGCGGTGGGCACCCCCCAGGACCAGACCCCCGAGCTTGCGCCCATTGACGACCGCATTGAAAGGCTGGCACACCGTTCGCAAAACTGGGCCGTCCTCCGAAACCGGCCCAACAGCGACAAGAGGCTTGCCGTTGTCTTCTATAACTACCCCTCCGGCGAGGCAACCGTGGGCAGCGCATCGTTTCTCGATACCTTTGCCTCCATCTCCGCTCTACTTGAAAAGCTTGCAGATGCAGGTTACACCGCGTCTCCCATGAGCGCTGAAGAGCTCAGAGATGTCTTTGTCGGCGGAGGCACGAACAATTCGACGACCTGGAACAACCGAAACAGGGACAACCATATCACCGTTGATAAAAACGCATACCGGAAGCTGACTGCGGACCTGACCGTACTCGACCGCATCGAACAGTCATGGGGGCCGTTTCCAGGTACCGTTATGAACAGCGGCGAAGCAGTTGTTCTGCCGGGAATCGTAAACGGCAATGTTTTTATCGGCCTGCAGCCTGCCCGTGAAACCATGGATTCAGGCAACAATGCATACCACGACAAGTCCGTGCCGCCCCACCATCAGTATGCCGTATTCTATCGCTGGATCGAACGTGAGTTTCGTGCCGACGCGGTGGTGCATGTCGGCACCCACGGGACCCTTGAATTTCTACCCGGCAAAGAAAAGGCCGCATCCAGAGACTGCTTTCCGGATGCCCTGATCAACGATCTACCGCATCTGTACCTGTATTACACCGGCAACCCATCCGAGGCCATGATAGCCAAGAGGCGCTCCCATGCTGTTTTGATAGGGCACCTGCCGCCCCCGTTTGTAAAAGGCGCCCTGTATGACGACCTGCTGACCCTCCGCCAACTGCTTGACGAGCATGCCGAAGCCGAAAACCTCAGCCCGGGCCGCTGCCCGGTTATCCTCGAGGATATTCAGTCCCGGACCATGGACCTTGGCTGGGAATGGTCCGGTCTGGACGCGGTGCACCAGCGCCTGCACGAGCTTGATACTGCGCTCATTCCATCGCGCCTGCACACCCTGGGGAGCGGGTACGGCGAGGAGGAAATCGTCGGCTACCTGACGGAGATTTTCCGTCACAGCACCAACGGCGCCCCGGCACTCCCTGAGCTTCTGGCACATCACCGGGGCTTCGACTGGAAAATCCTCAGCAGCGAGCCGCATCGTCATACCACGCAATGGGAACGGCTGAATGCCATGGTGCGGCAGTGGATAGCCGACCACATCATCCACGGTCTGCCGCTTGACAAGAGCGACTCTGCCGACTGTGATTACTTCAAAGACTACATCCGCCGTGGTGATGCAATCGCCAAGGCCCTGGCATATAACGGCGAGCTCGATGCTGTTCTGCGCTGCCTCAGTGGCCGGTATATTCCTCCCGGGCTCAGCGGAGACCTTTTTCGCAGCCCTGAAATACTGCCTTCGGGCCGCAACCTTGTACAGTTTGACCCCCGGAATGTACCTTCCCCTTCGGCCCTTGAGAGCGGTGCGGCTATTGCGGAAAACACCCTTGCCCGCTACCGGGAAGACCATGGGAGATACCCCGGCACCACTGCCCTTATTCTCTGGGGGCTGGAAACCTCCCAAACACAGGGAGAAACCATCGGGCAAATTTTGACCTGCCTGGGCGTGCGCGTAAAAAGCATCGACGGACAGTGGGAGCCCCGGCTTGAGCTGATTCCCCTTGAAGAGCTGGGCCGCCCGCGGATTGACGTAACAATCCAGATGTGCGGTTTCTTCCGCGACATGTTTCCGGGCACCCTTTCGCTTTTACAAAAGGCTTTTGAGCTGGCCGGTTTTGCCGACGAGCCCGATGACATGAACAGCGTACGAGCCAATGCACGATTACTCTTTAACGGCCTGCGGGAGCGCGGTATGTCGGAACCGGAAGCCCGGGAGTTTGCCCTTGCACGGCTTTTTGGTCCGGCCGCATCGGAGTACGGCACCGGGGTTGAGCAAATTGTTAAAAAACGCACCTGGCAGGAAGAGACCGATCTTGTCGGGGCCTATATCGAGAGCCTTAAGCATGCCTATACGCCGAACCACTACGGCAAGGAGATGGTCGGCCTTCTAACCGACAACCTCAGCCGGGTGGAGGTCGTCAGTCAGGTCCGAGCTTCCCGGGACTACGAAGTGACCGACCTTGACCATTATTACGAATTTTTCGGAGGTCTTGCGTGCAGCGTGGAACAGGCCTCAGGCAAAAAAGCAATGATGGTTATTTCCGACACCCATGAGGGCCGGGTGCGCACCGAAGACGTAAAAGATTCCATCAGCCGGGGCGTACATACCCGGCTGACCAACCCGGCGTGGCTTGACGGCATGCTTTCTCACAGCCATCATGGCGGCCAGGAAATTGCCAAACGAATGGAAAACCTGATCGGGCTTGCAGCTACGACCGGCGCGGTCAGCCAGGAAAACTTCGACCAGGTAAACCGCCGCCTTGTTTTTGACGATGCCATGCGCGAGCGCATCAAGGGCAACAACCCCTATGCTATGCTGGAAATCGTCAAACGCCTCTGGGAAGCAAACAGCCGCGGCTACTGGAAGCCCGATGAAGAAACAATTGAACGGCTGAAAGAAATCTACATGGGTCTGGAAACCGACCTGGAGGGATTACATCCATGACGACTCAGTATCCTTTTACCGCCATTACAGGGCAACCGCAGATGAAAGAGGCCCTGATTCTAAATGCAATCAATCCCGCTATCGGCGGGGTGTTGATCCGGGGCGAAAAGGGTACCGCAAAATCCACTCTGGCCCGTGCGCTGGCCGAGTTGCTCCCGGAAATTGAGACAGCAGAAGGCTGCCCGTTCAACTGCAGCCCGGACAGCCCCATGCCCGAATGTCCTCATTGCTCGGCGACCGGTGAAATCCGCCCGGCAATGCGCCCTATGCCGGTGATAACGCTACCGGCCAATGCCACCGAGGACCGGGTGGCCGGAACCCTCGATGTAGAGTATGCTCTGAAACACGGTAAACGCCGTTTTGAACCCGGCGTGCTTGCCGCGGCACACCGGGGCATCCTGTATATCGATGAGGTGAACCTGCTTGACGATCATATCGTGGACCTGCTGCTTGATGCGGCGGCCATGGGGGTTAACACAGTTGAGCGCGAGGGGTTGAGTTTTACCCACCCTGCCCGCTTCCTGCTGATCGGCACCATGAATCCTGAAGAAGGCGACCTGCGGCCACAGCTCCTTGACCGGTTTTCGCTGTGTGTTGACGCCGGGGCTCTTATGGATATCGGCGAGCGCACCGAGATTGTCAGGAACCGCATAGCCTGGGAAAACGATCCTGCTGCGTTTGCCGACCGTTTTCAACAGCAGCAGCAAAACCTCGCCCGGGATATACGTGCCGCCTGCACGCTGCTCCCCCGGGTGACCATCAGCGAAGAACTTATACAGCTTGCTGCCCGAATCTGCATTGAGCTGGATGTGCGTTCGCACCGGGCCGATATTGTAATGACACGTGCCGCCCTGACCCTGGCCGCCTTTGACGGCAGAGAACAGGTATCCGAGGATGACATCAAAAAGGCTGCCTTGATGTCGATTTCACATCGTATGCGGAGGCGGCCGTTTGAAGAGAGCCGCCTCGACCCGGACAAAATCGACGACGCGCTGCAGCAGCCTGAAAAAAATCAAGAGCAGCAGTCCGAAAACGCTCCCGACGATCTGCAGCAGGAAGCACCCCCGGACCGAACATTTGAGATCGGGCAAACGCCTGATGTCACCCTTTCTGCAACTGAGGCACGCCCAAAGCATGCATCATCAAGCGGTAAACGCACAAAAACCACGGCACCGGGACGACGTGGCCGCGCAGCACGCGCCGTAGAGCCCCATGGGCCTGTTTCCAGCAGCGACATCGCCCTTGATGCCACCCTGCGGGCCGCAGCTCCGGACCAGATGGACTGTGCGTCCAATGATGTCGTCCATATACGGCCCGACCACATCAGAGCAAAACAGCGTACCCAGTCCGCGGGAACCACGGTTATTCTTGCAGTTGACGCCAGCGGCAGCATGGCCGCATCTGAACGGATGGCAGCCGCCAAAGGGGCGGCCCTTGCCCTGCTTCAGGACGCCTACGTCAAGCGCAACCGCGTGGCATTGCTCGCTTTTCGCGACGACCGGCATGAGGTGCTGCTTCAGCCGACCGACAATGTCGACCTGGCCCATGAACACCTCAAAGAACTGCCCACCGGCGGAAGAACACCGCTTGCTCACGGCCTTGCAGGTGGGCTGGAACTGGCTCATCAAATCCGGCAGCGCGACCCGGACGTTGAAATAATGATTGCGCTCCTCAGCGACGGGAAGGCCAATGTGCCCTATGCACGGACAGAAACGACTCCGTTTGACGAGGCCGTGGATTTTGCCAGGCAGCTCACCCTTGCCGGCATTCGGCTTGTTGTCCTTGATGCCGAGGATGATTTTCTTTCCCTGGGCCTGGCAAAAAAGCTGGCCGAAGCCTCCCAGGCTGAATATGTCAAACTGTCGCACATAGAAGCGACATCTATAGAAAGCGCCGTACGTGATCGGCTGCAGGATTAAAAAAAAACACATAGCCTTTTATAAACGGCTGTGTTTACACCGGAGAGCACGCGCTCCCGGCACATACAATTAAATACAGGCGCCACAGTGTGGCTTAATAGGGAAGCCGGTGCAAAACCGTCGCGGACCCGCCGCTGTAACCCAACCCTTGTCTATTGATGTAGAAAAGGGAACCCTTTGGCCTGGCATGCCACTGTTCCGATGTGTCGGAATGGGAAGGCGGCCAGAGGGCAGGGAAGCCAGAAGACCTGCCTGTATGGATAAAAAGCGTTACATGCCCTCGGGAAACAGGGACATGTAATACCAGACCGTGGATAAAAAACGGAATCCCCGGGACGACTGCATGTCGTCCCGGGGATTTTTTATTGCATCACCAGAAGATAAGGAGCTTGTACACATGATGAAGAAAACCACCCTCGCCCTACTCAACGCTATTGTACTGCTACAGATCATTTCCCCTATGACCGCTACAGCACAGTCTACTCCTGGCACCGGAAGCACCGCATATCGATTTGATGAGGTAGTGGTTACCGCAACCCGGGGTGAAAAATCTCTTGATGAGGTCACCGCCGACGTTGAAATACTCAGCGCGCAAGATATCAAGGCCGCCCCGACAAGCAACATTGATGATATGCTCCGTAGATTCAGCGGCGTTGAGATGACCCGCTCGTCGGACATGACCGTTACCTTTCCCATGAGCACCTCGATACGGGGGGTGAGCGGTGCAAACCGGGTCCTGTATATGGTTGACGGCATGCCGATCAATTCAGCCCTGACGGGGTTTGTTATCCCGGGCATTATTCAACCGGAAACAATTGAACGGATTGAAGTCGTCAAAGGTGCGTTTTCGGCCCTCTACGGCAGTAATGCCATGGGAGGTGTTATTAATATCATCACCAAAAAGCGTACCATGGAGGGGCGCAGCGAGATGCCCTATATAAGCGCCGGAAGCGATGGGTTCCGGGAAGCCGGCATTCGACTGGAAGCTAAAAAAGATCGCCTTTCAGGCAGCATAAACGCCGGATACCGCTCCATACGCAATCATTATCGCACCGACAGGCGTGTTAAGTATTCTTACAATCCTTTTTCCGGCGGCTTTACCACCAGGGAGACCGACACAGTTAACGCAGTTTTCCGTGACCGGCGTTTTGCAGGCCGCCTCGATTACCAGGTGTCCGACCGTACGACCCTGATGCTCAGCGGCGGCTATACCGAAAGCGACACCGGCATGGGCAGGACAACCCACCTTCCCCGTGAACGCGACAGAAACATGAACCGTACGCTGTACTACCTGAATCTGACCGCACAAACACTGCTGTTTGACGAACTGGAACTCGAAACCCGCCTCTACACCAATTATGACCGTACGGAAACGGATGATGAAAACATGGTTGAACATCAGGGGTTTTTCGGTTCGCGTTATTCATATGAGTACGGAGACCAGGATTACTGGGGCCGCGACACCGGCCTGCAGCTCAAGGCGGCCACGCCCCTGTCATGCACGAGCTTTTTGACGGCCGGGATTGATCTGAACTTCAAAGAGGCCTACTGGAAAAACCGCGGTAGCGACGGCCGTGTTATCGACAGGACCATGGATGAGGACATGACAACCCAGGCCCTGTACCTGCAGCATGAGATTGAATTATTTGAGCGTTTGACCGTCACTCTCGGTGGCCGTTTTGATGCAAACTCGGAATCGGAAAGTTCCTTTTCTCCCAAGATGGGAATACTGTACCGGCTTAACGATCGCATACAGATACGCGGGTCCATAGGTCGTGCCTTTCGTGCACCCACTCTGACCGAACTGCACCAGCCGACCTGGCAGATGATACCCGGTGTACCCTTCATGTCGAACCCGGACCTCGACCCCGAAGTGATCTGGTCCTATGATCTCGGCATTTCAGTTAAAATTCACAAAAATGCCTCATTCAAGCTGACTGCATTTTACACCGACGCCGAGGACCTGATAACAGCGGTCATAACAAACGGGGTTATGCGGTATGAAAACGTCAACAAAATTGAAACCGACGGGTTTGAGGTCGGCCTGGAAGTATCACCCGTCAGCTGGCTCAAGGGCTATGCAAACTACACCTATACCCACGCAGTTGATAAGGAGCAGGGCCGCCTGGGAGATACACCGCTGCACCGCGTAAATGCCGGAGTACAAACGGTGCATCGCATTGCACCCCGGGCCGTTCTTACCACGGCACTTGACGTGCGCTTCACCGACAGCATGTTCTATCAGGACCGCATGACAAAAAATCTTCTCGAAATGGACGCTTTCACCATTGCCGATCTGACGGTGCAACTCGATCTGTTTGACCGCCTTAACATCAAGGCGGTCGTGACCAACCTGACCGACGAGGAATACGAACAGCACAATGCCGACGCCGGTCCCGAACGCGCGTATTGGGTGAAGTGCTCCTGTAAATTTTAGTCCGTATTATTCATCAGGATCAGACTCTATCCATACCCACTCCTGCTACCGGCCCAAAATCAATTGGGCAACAACACAACCTGTCATACCGGATGTGCGTCCACCTTTTTATCGTACTTTCAAATAAGGGCCGATAAGTAAGCTGATAAAAATTATTTTAAATCGGCATACTATAGAGATCACCACTTTGATGAGCTGAAACTGCCGTTTTAAGATAGGTGTTTTTAATGAACCCTTGGAGAGAAAGCAATGAGCCTTGTGGATCATAAACGTTATCGCCACGCGGCATGGCGGACGACATCCCCGGCGGCGTCACATTCACGCTTTTCGCATTCACACCGTCGCCGGTCCCTGGTAAACATACCATAAGAAGCGCTCCCGGCGATTGCAAACGAAAACATCCGGGATGTCGGCATCCAAAGCAAAAGCACAAGTGCGGTTTACATGCCGAAATCATCAGACGTACTGTTGTAACGATAACCCAATATACAACAGTTCATCAGCGCCAGTGGTTTCCAGGCATAAATAGTAGTCGCAATACATTTCAACGGCTCACTCCCATAGCTGGGACAAGCAGGAAAGCAACAACTACAACAACCTCTGTTATCGGCATCCTCGTAGTCAGTCTCTTTCCTTTTTTTACAAGAAAATCAGTCAAAAATCTTACCCCCATGCGTTTGCCCTGCATGGGAATTATTTGCGGAAAATTCTTGTGCTCGAATAAACCGTCGCCAAATCGATAGTAATAGTGTTCTCATACTCATAGCTGGATGAATAGATAAACGCGTTATTCACCCGTTTTCTTTTGTTCCATTGCAAAAGAGGTCCGACGGAAACACTCGATATCGTAATCAGTGACTGCACTGTTTGACTTGCATCTGCAGGGACGATTATGTTGAACCGGTTGGCGGCCCCCTCGATTTTAACGCCGTGACGATTACTCCCGTAAGCACCGCGGAAATCCAGATCAACATTCATACCGCCGGCAAACAATTCGAATGTTTCAAAATCGGTGTTGCCTATATTCGACATGGTAAGTTTCCGGCACCCGGTGGTATGGATATCGATGCTCGCCACGGAACGTTTGGTGGGACTACTGAAATCCACATCAAGCTCGGACTGCGGTGTTGATATCAGCAGGTTTCGCAACGGAAGCCCGCCCAGGTCGATTTCACCCTCAAGCACGTCCCCCCTGATGGTTATATCGGTATCCGGCTCACAATCACCTAGGGTAATTTCCCATTGCTGCGAAATATCAATTTCGGATGAACAGTTGTCTCTCGCAGCAAAGGTCGCAGTCAGCACGCCGTCCGCACTAGTCATAACGAGGCTTGGTTCACATCCGGACTCTTCATTGTATTCAACCACGGCCATCACAACAAAATTCGCATCAGCGGTCCGGGTTATGGCGACCTTGTCTGCTACCGCAAAAGTCAGTATAAGTTCCTCAGCGTCGGCAGAGGTCAGGTCGTCCCCGGTAAGCGCCAAGATCTTGGTTGTTTCTGCCCGGGCCCCTGCGGAAAAAAGACCCATAACAATAAGCATACCGACCACCGCCACCGCCGCCGTTTTTTTCATAAATACTCTCATCACCTTCCTCCATTTCACTTTTTACATGGATAAACACCAATAATTGTTCAGTTTTCGTGGCTTTGTACCTTTACGCAACTGTTATGCCTGTGTCCGTGAAGCGGCACCACTCTCATGCAACCATGTTCCGATTTGAGCAAAAATCACAGGTAGCGTCAAGAGGGCATTATTGGGCATTTATTGGGTACGATTAATCTCCATTATTGGATAGATTTCAGGTAGGATCTGAGGTTGGTTTTGGTATTTTGCAGGCCGAGTTTTTTGCGGATATTTTTGCGGTGGGCCTCAACCGTGCCGGAGGCAATATTCAAATGTCCCGCTATCTCTTTGTTATGGCAGCCATTTTTTATAAGATCCGCCACCTTGATTTCCGCCGAGGTCAAATTTATAAAATGAGAGGACAGTTTCCTGGAAAAGGGGGAAATAATCTCTTTCAGATTTTTTTCGACTATCGTAATGATGTTTCGCCTTCTGACATCAGGACAAAGCTGCTGTAATTTTTCAAGATAAGGGGCAACCAGTGTTTTTATATTTGACAGCATCTTCTCTTCAAGCTCGATTCTGTCATCATCTTTTTGTTTGAGTAACACTTTCAGAGCAGCATTAACCTCCGCCAGGTTTTCATTTGTTACCTCCAGTTCCCGTTCTCTTTGTTTCAGCAGGTCGGCCGACCGCTTGCGCTCGGTAATATCAACCGCCACCCCCAGCACATAATCCTGCTCATTGTTCCGGGACAGCGGAACTTTCGTGGTCTGGTACCAAATGACCGTGCCGTCCGGCTGGGTGATTGATTCATCAGGTATATGCTTCGGTTTGCCGGTAGTGATAACCTCCAGGTCATCCTCCCTGATCTGCCGGGCCTCCCGGACCGACATTTTTCTCCTTTCGGCAAAATCAAGGTCGGTTTTCCCGATTACATCATCAACGGTAGTACCGAAAATCCGGGCCAGGCTCGAGCTGACGGCAACATATTTCCCGGAACGGTGCTTGACAAATATAAGGTTAGGATCGGCATAAATAATTTTGCGCAAAAACTCTTCACGCTCCCGCAGCATCGCTTCCAGTTTTTTATGTTCCGTTATGTCCCGTACGATGCCGATGGATTCCGTGATATTTTGATCGGCGTCACGCAAAAAGGTACTAGTCACCTCGGCAAAAAAGAGGGAACCGTCTTTTCTTTTATAGTGGATTTCATGGGTTCCGGCCGGTTCTCCGGATTCAGTGCTCCGGACCGTCGACACGACACTGTCGACATAAAAACCTGGAATAGGCTGCACGGATATATCACTGGCATGTTTGCAGAGCAGTTCTTTCGGTCCATACCCCAGCATGTCGGCGAACTTTTTATTTACGGCTGTCAAGTGCCCCTGCGGATCGGCAACAAATATACCGTCACCAACGGCGTCAAAAAAATCCTCAAAAAGTATTTTCTTTTCCACAATGCCCCTCCGGAAGTTTCCTTTTACCCCCCTGCGGAGCGCGGGGTTTTGCACACAATCAACAATCAACGGTGCGAAGCATTCTGCCCTGGTTTATCGGGTCGCTACGGTCGGCATTCTCTATCCAGCCCAGTGCGCTTGCACCATCCCGAAAGAAAGAGAAATGAACCGGCAAATCTTTATCCAGAAGAAGGGCGCCCTTTAATTGCGACATCTGATCGCTTACAACAATAGCGCATTTTACCCCCTTAATCAGTTCACAAAACTCTTTGAGCATTTTTTGGAGATCGTCGGATTTAAGGAACAAATCACGGGAACTGGTATCCGCTTCCACAAATACACAGAAATTAAAACCCGCATTAAAATCAGGATCGGCATACAGGCCCCGAAACAGCTGCCCTGTTTCATCAAAAGTAATTCGACCGGACCATCTTGTTTGAATCAGGCGCTTTGAAACATCAATTGAGTATTCAATCATAATCGACGGAATTATAATAAAGTTGCAAAATCAGTAACAAAACAATAAATTAAAACCGTGATTTTGGAAAAATAAGTATAGGTAAAAACTTCGTACGTGTCAATTTGAAAGCAACAGGCGCCGGAACCATCTTTCAATCGCATACGGTGATATATTTTACAAAAAAGAACTGAATTTTTTTAGCTGAAAATTTCAACTGCCGGTTGATATTTTTCAAGCAACGCGTCGTTGACTTTTCTACCCTTCCATTGGTAACATAGGGGTATGAAAATCGGAGATCGACTCAAAAAATTACGCATAAAGTTCGGGCTTAAGCAGATAGACCTCGCAAACAGCCTGCGGGTCAGCCCCCAGGCCGTTTCTAAATGGGAAAAAGACCAGAATTTTCCCGATATCTTCATGCTGAAACAGATTGCCGCCCTCTTTGATGTTTCTGTGGACAGCCTGCTGGGCATGCATGAGGAGAAACGTGATGTTTTCGAGGCAACGGTCTTCAGCTCGAGCCTGAATCGCTTTGCCGAAAGAGGCAAATATCTGTCGGCCAAAGAGCTTGCCCGCTGGACCAACATCGTCTTTCATCATATGACCGAAATGGTGGTTCAGCATGGCGGAATTCCCGTAAAGTATACCGGCGATGGGTTTTTATGTTTCTTTTCGGGCGCAAATCATGCCGACCGGGCCCTGACTGCAGCCGCAGATATTTGCCGGATCAATTCAGACAAGGAACTGGTCATCTGCCTGCATGCCGGTGAAATCTATTTCGGACTAATCGGGCATCCCGATTATGCTTCCAAGGATATCTACGGAGATGCCGTCAATCAGGCCTTTTTGATCATGAATGCCTTTGCCCAAAAGGTAGACCGTGGAATAGGCGTAAGCGAGGCCCTCAGGAAACACCTGAAGGACTCCTATAGCTTTAAAACCATACCCGGTGTACATGTTCCGCAGTTGAAAGAAAAAATGAAAATTTATAAAGCCGTTATATAGAAAAAAGTGGGGATGGAGAGATGGAATCAAAGCTGCGTGTCGAAGTACTGGACTTTACCGATAATGCTCTGGCGTTGATTTACGCCGCTTGCAGGCAATGTTATTCGGCCGGTTTTGCCGGAGATATAGCCGTCGAGTCTTCGAAGGACCCCCAAAAGCAGGCCGATTTTGTACGCCAGGTGGCCGCAGCAGGTCATGAAAGCCCGCTTGAGCATGTGAAATGCACCTTTGCCATAGGTGGTGTTTCCCGGGCGCTGACGCACCAACTGGTGCGCCACAGGCTTGCTTCCTACTCTCAGCAGAGCCAGCGGTATGTCAAGGCTTCACCTTTTGAATATATTGTTCCGCCGTCCATTGACACCGATGCCGACATGCGGGCGATGTATATCGAAACCATGGATCGCATTCAAGATAGCTATGACCGACTCACCCAGGCCTTTGCGGATAAAGGGATCAAAGGAGAACGCGCAAACCAGGACGCCCGCTATGTGCTGCCCCAGGCTGCGGCCTCCAGCATTGTGGTGACCATGAACTGCCGGGAGTTGATTCATTTTTTCGGGGAGCGCTGCTGCAGCCGGGCCCAGTGGGAAATCCGAAACGTGGCCGATAAGATGCTGGAGCAGTGCAGACAGCGTTTACCGGCCGTGTTTGAGGGTGCCGGCCCCAAATGCCTCAATCTGGGCTTTTGCCCGGAAGGCGAAAAGTTTACGTGCGGCAGAATGCCGGCAAAACAAACAATGAAACATGAGTGCTAAAAACGTTACAGGAACAGCCTCCTTTAGAGGACGCGCCTCCCGTGAAGATCATTTTATAACCATTATTTATTTTTACCAGCCGTGAAACTTCACATAGATTTTGCAGAAGTGCTCCGGTATCTCGGAAGGCGTGAGCAGGCTGTAGACGAACGGCTGACCCGGCAAATTGAACACATGTCGGAAATGCTGATTGCGTCGGCAACACCCCGGTATACCTACGGCCTGTTCGATGTAACAGCAAACGAAGAAGGCTGCCGCATAGGCGAAGGCGTGCTGATGCTGCCGGGAGAGGACATAAAGGGTCATCTGGGTTCGGCAGTGCAGTGCGCGCTTATGGCGGCAACCATCGGCGCCGGGGTTGACGCGTTACTTACGCGCATAAGCAAAAAAAGCATGGCCGACACCATAGTGCTGGACGCCTGCGCGACGGTTGCAGTGGAGTATGTATGTGATCGTGTTGAAGAAGAACTGCAAAAATATGCCGAAAAGAAGAGACTGCATATCACACATCGCTTCAGCCCGGGATATGGCGACCTGCCTCTTCAGATTCAACCGAATATTGCACAATTGCTTGATATCCACCGCCGCATAGGCGTTTCAACAACTGATACGTGTTTGCTTGTGCCTCGTAAATCAGTAACCGCAATTGTCGGGATACTCACCGGACTTGCACCGGAAGCACGCACAGGGTGTGAAGGGTGTAAAAAAGCCCGGCGATGTCTCTATAGAAAGAAAGGAGAACACTGTGTTTCGTGAACTGATCTCGTCCGGCAACCTGCTCTTTTTTGACGGAGCAATGGGTACCATGCTGCAGCGGGCGAACCTCAAGGTGGGAGATTTTCCCGAGCTGGTCAATTTCGAGAGCCCCGACATAGTAGCCGACATTTACCGCCAGTATGCAGATGCCGGGGCTGATATTCTTACCACCAACTCTTTCAGCTCCAATGAGTATAAGCTGAAGGGCTCAGGACTTACCGTTGAGCAGAGCATAGAACAGGCCGTGGCAATAGCCCGCCGGGTCGAAGGCGCGCTCGTGGCCCTTGATATCGGGCCTATCGGACAGCTGTTGCAGCCCCTCGGAACCCTGTCGTTTGAAGAGGCCTATGACATGTTCGCCCGGCAAATACGTGCCGGTGCTTCGGCTGGTGCGGATCTGGTGATTATCGAAACCATGACCGACCTGCTTGAGGCCAAAGCAGCCGTGCTTGCGGCAAAAGAAAATTCCACCCTGCCGGTTGTCTGCACCATGTCATTTCAGCAGGACGGGCGCACCCTGACCGGAACCGATCCGGTAACGGCCGCTACCGTCCTGGAGGGGCTTGGTGCCGACGTGCTGGGGGTCAACTGCTCCCTGGGCCCGAAAGAGATGCTGCCCATTATCGAGCAGTTTCTGTCCACCGCACATGTACCGGTAATCGTCCAGCCCAATGCAGGCATGCCGCTCCTGCAGGACGGCCAAACCGTTTTTCCCATGCGCCCCGATGAATTTGCCTCCCACGTGCGGCACATGGTGCAAAAGGGCGTGAGGATTCTGGGCGGATGCTGCGGGACCGACCCTGAGTACATCAGGGCTTCCCGCTCGGCTGTTGCCGACCAGAAACCACCCGTACCACGGGTACCGCGGAAAACGACTGTAACGTCGGCCGCCAGAACGCATATCATCGGCGATGATATCACCATCATCGGTGAGCGTATAAACCCGACCGGAAAGAAAAAGCTTCAAGAGGCCCTGCGCACCGATAATATTGACAGTATCCTTGGAGAAGCAATCAGCCAGCGTGATGCCGGGGCGCATATCCTTGATATCAACTGCGGATTGCCCGAGGTCGACGAGCAGGCAATGATGATACGGCTTATACGCGAGGTGCAATCGGTTGTGGATGTGCCCCTGCAGATCGACAGCACCAGCCCGGAAGTAATCGAAGCCGGCGCACGGATATATAACGGCAAACCTCTGATTAACTCCGTTAACGGCGAACGACAGTCGCTTGAGTCTATTTTACCCATTGCCGAAAAATACGGGGCCTGTATCCTGGGACTCACTCTTGATGAGGCCGGAATACCTGAAACAGCCCGTGAGCGGTTCGCTATTGCCGAAAGGATTGTCGCAGCAGCGCAGGATGCCGGCATTCCCCGGGAGAACGTGCTGATAGACTGCCTGGTGCTGACCGCGTCCGCCCAGCAGGCGGCCGTTGCCGAAACCCTGAAGGCCATTCGGATGGTTAAGGAGGGTCTCGGCGTGTGCACTGTCCTGGGAGTCAGCAATGTATCGTTCGGTCTGCCCCGCCGGGATATTCTTAACCGTACCTATCTGGCAATGGCTCTTGCGGTGGGCATTGACGCTCCTATCATGAATCCGCTGTCAACCGGCATGATGGAAAGCATTGCCGCCTGGCGGGTCCTGGCCGGTCACGACCGTGAATCCCGCAGTTTTATCGACGCATATGCCGGCACAAAGGCCCCGGTTCCGTCTTCCGCTAAAGGCTCCTCCGGCGATACCGGAGCATCCGGTGTCGACGGACTGCGCATGATTGTTATCAACGGTTTGCGTGAAACTGCCGCTTCTGCCACTCGTAAACTGCTTCGTACCGAGGCACCCATGGACATTGTTGAAAAACAGCTGATGCCGGCCCTTGACGAAGTAGGCAAGCGCTATGAGCAGGGGGACCTGTTCCTGCCCCAGCTGATCCAGTCGGCTGAAACCGTAAAAGAGGCATTTGCAGTCATCAAAGAGCAGGTCAGCCGTGAAGGAGGAGAATCACTCAGCCGTGGGAAGGTATTGCTGGCAACCGTTAAAGGAGATATTCACGACATTGGTAAAAATATTGTAAAAGTGCTGCTGGAAAACTACGGATATGATGTGATCGATATGGGCAAGGATGTAGCGCCGGATGAGATTGTTGCGAAAGTGCGCTCTGAAAATATACGGCTGGTCGGTTTGAGCGCCCTGATGACCACAACGGTGCAAAGCATGGAAGAAACCATTGCAGCTTTACGGCAGGAACAGCTCCCCTGCGTTGTAATGGTGGGCGGCGCTGTATTAAACCCCGAAACAGCCGATATGATCAAATCCGATTACTATGCCCCTGACGCTCAAGGGGCGGTTACCATTGCCCGCACCGTCTTAAACGGAGACGAGCCGCAACAGCAGGAATCATAACGGTTCTTTATAGGTAATTTGACTTCAATTCCGGCTGCCTGATTTAAGGATTGTCTCGCGAATCGGAATTTGCTACTGTTACTGCATACTTTTGAAGCAACGGGATTCTGCTCGGGAGGTAACCAATGGAAGACATATCTATTCGTGAGCTCACTCCTCAGGAAAACATTGACGACAGAAACCTTCTGTTACCGGCGTTTCTGGATATATGGAACCACCCCGACAATCTTACATACCTTACTTTTACCCTGAAACCCTTTGAGCAGGAAGAAGTACGCTTCTGGCTTGAAAACCATAAAGACCAGAAGGTACGCTATTTTTGTGCCCTTTCCGACGACGGTGTCATTCTCGGAATCGCGGTTTTAAAAACAGACCCGATTGAAGGTTTTGAGCTCTTCGGCCTCGGGGTTCGCCCTGGATTCAAACAGCAGGGTATCGGCCGCCGGCTCATCGAGCGCACACTGGATTCATCTGCTGAACAGGGTTTTAAAGCCGTGAACACATCGGTCTTTGCCGATAATTCCGCCATGCTCCGGCTGTTGCTTTCCTGCACTTTTGTTCCTGCGGGCATGGACTTCCACAAATGGGCCGACGGTGCCGATAGTGTCCGCATGATACGGCATCTCTAAAAACCCACCGAACCGCCGTACCGGCCGTCCCGCACATTTCATCTTAAAAAAAACGCCATATCAATGAGTAACCCTCGGCAAAAAAACAGGGCAAACCCGGGGTGGTTCGGTTTGCCCTGTTCATAAAGAATAACGCAGGCATCATTACCCGCGTATTCTATTTCTGTATCAGGCTGTAGATGAGAAGCGGCATGGCATTCACGGGGCCGTGCATGGTTGCCGTACCGTTCAGATCGATATCCTCAATCATATACTGGTAGGACCGGCGGTTTCTGGCGTCCTCGTCGGTGAAAGTGTATGCCGCACTCTCTGCGACAGAGCCCTGGGCGGGAATCAGCGTGCTGTTGATCTGCACGAAGTCGGCATCTCCTGCAGCCGCCCGGTAGACATTGAACCCGGCATTGTCGATCTCGCTCTCCGTTTTCCATTCAATCGTTACACTGTTGCTGCCCGGAACGGCTTCCAGTTCCGCAAGGTGTATCAGGGTCGGATCTTCCTTGACAAAGGCTTCAACCGCATCCAGGTCGAACCCGCCGCTTGAAAAGGCGGTAGGATACGGATCATACACCGGACTGCCCAGGCTGTCGGATGTGCTGCCGTCGCCGATGACATCCACAATACGCACATAGCGGACCAGATCCAGATCAACGGTGCCGTCCAGCACCAGCGGATCATTGGCAAGAGCGTCCAGGTCGTAATTACAACTGACGCTTCCCAGCGAATTTCCGGCAAAGCCGAAGTAGTCCAGGGGCTGCAGCATATCAAATCCGCCAACAGCCGTCATGCGGACCGTTTTCGTGGGGAACCGGGCAAAATTAATACCATCACTGGATACTTCCACAAAACCCAGCTCGAAAAAATAGCCCGTATATCCTGCGTTCAGGGGCCAGTTCTGGAAAAAACCGTTTTCATACACTCCGAGATCAGGGCCGTCCCGGTTGTCCAGAACCGTGTTCGCACCAAAGCTCAGTACAATTGATCCACCATCGCCCAATGATACCACGTTGCCGTCGTATGCGCCCAGGGCGTCGGCTTCGCTGCCGTAGCTTGCCAGATCTCCGCCGGGATCGCTGATGTCGATGGGACCGCGCACCAGGCTCTCCACTGTTGTTGCGGCCGACGTATAGGCCGGGTTTGCAAGCTCGATGCTGTCGAGATAGCCGGCCGGATTCTGCCAGCTATAGTTTGAGGTTGTTGCCAGCACCATCTCACGGTGCGCCGTCAGCGAGTAGACTACTTCGGTTCCGGCGCTCACCGGGTCGATAAAGGCTTCCTGCATAAAATCGTACACGGGAAACAGCGTGCCGGTTGAGCTCTTTTTGTCTGACTGGCTGATAAAAAGGTACGACGGCATGTACGCCTGCAGCTCGCCTACATAATCGGAAGTATATGACGCATACAGGCTTTCAATGTATGCCGCCGAATAGGGGTCGATTTTGACGATATTATAATCATATCCCCAGTTTTTACCCACTACCACAAACCAGAGGCTGTTATTGACGATTTCGATATCATGCACTGTTACCGCATTTGTCTCAAAATCGGCCGCCGTGCCGAGCACGTAGGACGAATAGGTGTAACTACCCCCCGACTGGGTCATGACATCTATGACCTCCACACCGGCGGTTGCGGGCGTACTCCAGTCGCCGGTGCAACTGACATACAGCTGGCCGTCATTGTAGTCCATGTCGGCGTTGGGGTTTTGCAGGGTCAGCGAAATGGTTGCCAGATGGGCGTCGGTATCGGTGTCGAACACCAGCACCTTGCCGGGATTGCCCCATCCGTCCTGCACACCGATAAAAAGGCGGCTGTCCACCCGTGAAAACCCGTTCCAGTTCTGCACGACGTGCAGATATGACGGGGTGGCGGAGGTATCGCACCCGTAATCTTTCGGCGCAATGGTGCCCTGCAGGGTTCCGTCGGTCGGATCGATAATGGCCACATCACCCATATTGTAACGTGAAACGTAGGCCTTGTTCGCGTCGTGAAAGGCAATGTCGTAGGGGTTGGAGCTGGTGCCGACACTGTAGCTTGCTTCCGGTGTTCCGGCAAGATCGTTCAGGGACAGCACGGTAATGGTACCGTCGCCGGAAGCGTACTGGCCGGCCCGTTCGATTACATATGCTTTTTCGTTGAAGCAGACGACCCGGTTGTCCTGGTTGATGCCGGACCGGATGTCGGTACTGACGCTGAAAGGATAGGCTCCGGCATTGCCGAAAGCAATTGATGTCAGGGCCAGACAGATGAGCATAGCTTTAAAAACCTTTTTCATAGTGATGTATCTCCTTTATCTGTACATGAGTTATTGGAAGTAAAAAAAACCGGTTGTTTCTTTTCAGTACTATCACCCCCTTTCGTTTGTTGATAATTATAGTTATGAATACATCAGTAATGTATTGCGCTGACGGCATCTAGATCAAAGCCGGAATTTTCTGTTCCAGCGCATGCGTATGTCTCTGGATCATGACGTATAACATCACCGTCCGAGTCCAGCATCCAGTTGTCGCCCGTCGACTGAATTTTTACATATTGAATCCATCTGAGCGATATGCCGTCCAGGTCGTCAAGGTCGAAGCTGTCGCCGCCTGAAACTGCCGGGTCTGTCGGATCAGGCTCCAGGCCGATGGAATGAACGGGATGTATTCCGGCAAAACCTGTTGGATAATTATCGGGATTAGTGCAGTGCAGTATAAGATCATCGCGTGTAGGATCCTCAATTGCAGGAGGCACAAAATCACAGGGAAATTGATAAAAGGTGTCCCCGTCCTGGCTTACCGATACGACCGCCGGTTCCATAAAGGCACCGCCAATATTTTGATGGCCAGCAGTAATTATGAAAGGGTTTTCAAAGACGGTAAAATCATCTCCCGGCCCATTAACGATGATGTTGTCGGTGAATTGCACTATAATATACCCGCCGCATGGATCACAGGTATTGTTATCAGAATAGCTTTGCGCCCCAAGGGATAAAACATGAAAGCCGCCCCCATTCTCCTGGTCGCTGACAGGCGGCCCCAGGACAACATCCGGCAAAGCATCCCTGCCGTAGGGATACGGTTCACCCTCGGCATCGTATACAAGCACCGCCGATTCATAGGTGACAAGGCGGTCGGCAAAAGGGTCGGGCTGGTTGCGCCAGTCCGATGTGCTGGAATCGGTAATCGCCAGCGGGGTTGCCGCTGCCCGCGAGCCATTATCTACTGCAGCATAACTGGGGCCTGCGGAATAAGAAAAGGCCGTGTAATAGTATTCAATGTTGTTTTCCAGATCTTCATCGACCCAGTCCGATTCGATACCGTCATAAACCACATCCCCTTCATCGGGGGAGAACGGATAATCGTCCTGGCTGCGTACGATCAGGGTGCCGGCCCAACTGGAATCATCAGGGTTTGACCATGCCAGCCCAATCTTGGCATCGCCGGGAGCAGCTATCATACCGGACACCGGAGAAGGCGGATCAGGAAGAATTGAGGTTGTAGATGAACTCGGCTTACCGCTTCCACCACCGGACGATACCGTGGTGGTGGTTGTTGTTGGCGGGACCGATGATGTTGATGAAGAAGTGGGCGGAGGTGCCGGCACCAGCACAGCAACCGTAACGCTCGCGCCTGCCGTTTCCCCTTTTCTTTCTGCGATTGCGGTGTAGGTTGTATTGTCCGATGGAGAGAGCGTAAGACTTCCGGACATTGCAACCTCTCCAATACCGTTATCGATGCTGACCCGTTCGGCATACATCGCGTTCCAGCTCAGAACCGTGGAATCACCACGGGTTATCTGGCCCGGTTCGGCGCTTATGCTAACCGACACGGGATAAGCTGCCGGTGTCACGGAGAATCCGAAGTCAATGGTGCGGTTTGGCTGAAAAAAAGAAAGCAATGCAATAGCAGGATTTGCCGACAGGGATTCGGTTTTAAGGGGGGGATCGCAGTGAACAGCATAGAAACCGAAACCCAGATCCGCAAATGAATAATTTCCACCAGGATCCGTATGCGTAGTTTGTGACTCCACCGGAATAATACCGAACAGCAGCCTGGTGAGCGTTACGGTCGCATTGTCTATGCCCTGCTCGGTTACGTCGAACGTGCCGTTTGCATCCGTATCAACATAACACGTCCCCTGCAGTACATACTCCAGGGGAGGATCGGCAGCGCACGTTGTCGATGGCATACACAACCCCTGGATGCATATCAGTACTGCCGACAATACAAAAAAACATTTTTTCATAATACCGTACTCCCCTTAAAATAAAAGAATCCCTGCGTGCCTTTTCACGCAGGGATTCCGTTTTCATCCCGATTGTTTCCCGGCAGGCTTTAGTCCACGAAAGCCGATTGGGATCTCATTACCCGGGCAGGTCTTCTGGCTTCCCAGCCCCTTTGACCACCTTCCCATTCCGCCCTATCGGAACAGTGGCATTACGGCCAAAGGGTTCCTTTTTTGCAAATCGCACAAAAGGACAGGGTTACAGCGGCGGGTCCGCAACGGATTTGCACCGTTTTCCCTATTTGCTTACCCGAGGGATATTGATCAGTATCGCAAGATCCTTCCGGTAAGGCACCCGGTTATATGCTTTTTATTACTTCTGTAGTATCTCACACCCTGCATCCCGCCGTCAATATAACGTAGGGTGTGTTTTTCACATACAACTAAAGTTATATGCGGCGCTGTGTTACTTAATCTTGAATACAATATCAACAAGCGAAGAGAACGTTTCCCCGTTTATATACGACGGGAATTCTGGATAGGGTGCCCCGTTGCGAATTGCGGCAAGGGCCGCCCTGTTGAGGGCGGCATGCCTGGCGGCGGAATGCACCTCTGCACTCTGCAGTGTACCGTCACGGGCAATGACAAACCGGCAGGTGACGGTTCCTGTCACGCCCCGCCGACGGGCTGCACGGGGATAGCGTTTCGCCTGTTCGATACGACACAGGATCTGTGCGAGGAATTCGTCTATAGCGCGTTTTTGTTCGGCAAGAGCGCGGGAATCCGGCGCGGATGCGGATTCAGCGGCAGGATTTTCTACCCTTTTTTTCATTACCGGATTATTTTTCGCCTTCGGCACAGGTTCGACCGCCTCTACAGGCTGTGGCTCAGGCAGGGAAACCGCCTTTGGCTGTGAAGATGTAAGCGTTTTTTCTATTACAGGCTTTTTCAAAGGTTCTTGCGTATGTTTCTTCTTTGAAACCACTTTTTCCTGCGATTTCTGTTGTGGTACCGGTTTCTGCTTTTGCAAAACCTGCTTGAAATTGAATGTAATGTGGCGTGACGATGAATGCCGCTCGGCGACATTTGAAGGTGTGTAAAACAGGAGTGCCGCAAGCAGGGCATGCAGGGCCGTTGATACAAGCAGAGGTATGGCAAAGGTATTTCGCCTGACCGGGATCATTGGTCCTGAGCCGGTGATAGTTCCATCTTGGTTGCCAGGGTAAGGCTTTCCGCCCCCGAAGCATTAACGACATCCATTACCCGTATCAGCAGCTGAATTGAATTGGCGGTGTCCGCTTTGATTATTACGTTTTTTGCCCCCGTGGTATGGTATGCACCCTGAAGATCCTTTTCCAGTCGCGGCAGTGTTGTCCGGCTGCTGTTGATATAGATTATTTTATCCTGATCGATACTGACGGTCACGCTTTCCGGCTTCTGCGCAAGGGGCGACGCCGATGACGGCAGGTTGACGGTGATGCCCTGATCCTTCATAAAACTGGAGGTCAGCAGAAAAAAAATCAGCAAAAGAAACACCATATCGATAATCGGCGTCAGGCTGATATCGCCGGTGGGACGGTTTGGACGGTTAAACTCCATCATCTTTCCTCTCGCGGATAACTTCAACCAGGTCCATTGCAGCATTTTTCATGGCGGCCTCAACTCTATTGATCCGGCCCATGTAGTAATTATACAGCAGCAGGCAGGGGATGGCCACACACAGGCCGGCGGCCGTTGTCAGCATTGCTTCCCAGATTCCCCCGGCCAGGCTCGCGGCGTTGACGGTGCCGCCCTGCAGCTGTATTTGCATAAAAGCTTTGATCATGCCGGTAACGGTTCCCAGCAATCCCAGCAGAGGTGCAACATTGGCAATAACGTTCAGGCCGCGCAGGTTCTGCTCCAGCAACGCCAGTTCGCGGGACCCGGTTCGGACAAGTGCTTTCTCAACATACTGTTCCTGCCGGTAGCGGACATAGGCCTGAATGCCGGCAGATATGACCCGTGGGATGGGCCCCGGCACAGACTGGATTTTTTTAAAAGCTTCTTTAGCCCTCCCCTGTTCTATTTCATCAAGTACCGGGCTGAGCACCGCATCAATGGAATGATTATTTTTCATAAGCCGAAAAGACCGTTCAATAATAATGGCCAGCCCTATTATTGAGCACGCCGCTATGGGGATCATGAGCATCCCCCCTTTTGTAATGAGCTCAAGCATAATAACTCCCTCCAAGGGAAACGTTCTTAAAAATGTCTTCTTTTGCCGTACGGCATTGAATGCAATGAACGCTAAAACTGCTACGTGATATTTCTAGTCCTGTTCTCCATAACGCAGCGCAAGCCTGGAAAGCTGCGTTCGATTTTTTATGCCCAGCTTGCGATAAATTTTGTTCAAGTGGAGCTTGACCGTAGCCTCGCTGATGTACAGTTTTGAAGCGATCTCCCGGTTGCTGATGCCGAAGCTTGCCTGAAATGCGATTTGCTGCTCGCGCCGGGTAAGCCGGGTCGAGGTGCCTGACGACCTGTTGCCGGACGATGATCTGATATGGGAGAGATACAGTTCATACACACTGCGGCGCAGCCAGCGCTCGTTACGCATTACCGCCCCGGCCGCTTTTACGAACTGATCGGCATCATCCTCGGGATAGAGAAAACCTCGTACACAAGGACACTGAATGTAGTCCATTTCCTGATTTTTCATCCGGCCCTGCAGCTGTATGATGAATGTAAGATCGGGCATGCGTTTTGCCATGTTCTCAAGAAACGTTATACATTGGGACGCACCGGGAGCATCGAACACATACAGGATATCTGGCCCGGACTCCTCAATCTCTGTTTCTGCGACATCAAGACCTTCCCAGGTATACCCGCCGACAACGCACAACGGTGCTTTTTCGGCAAGGCAGGTTTCTATACCTTGAACGGCCATGGTTGTGCAGGCCAGAACAGCTATGCGTATGGGTGTAGCATCGTCGGTCCGGCGGGTCTCAGTTTTTTGCTGCATCGCCCACCACCTCTCTTTCGCTTTGTGTCCCCATGGCCTCCGGGCCAAACACCTCCAGCCCGATATATATCAGCGGTTCAAGCGTATAATCGATCATGAAACTTCCCGCACCGAGTATCACCTGGCCTGCGACGGACAGCAGCGACAGCCCATAGCCTTCGGCGTACTGCACGTCTATACCGGACCGGTTTGTAAATATAAAATAAAAAATACCGGCCCGGAATTCGTAGTACCGGCCGTCACCATAGGCCTCCATTTTTTTCATGATAAACGTACCGTCTTCGCCAAAAACGAGCACTTCGGTAAAAACCGGGATGGCTCCGGTTGAAAAACCCGTGATATGGAACTCTTTTCCCTGCACGCACTGAAACAATTCCGCCCGGGCGGTCTTCATGCCGGGGCACATAATAAGTACCGCTACACATACTGAAAAAATACTATATTTCATGGCTGTCCTTATATACAGAGCTTCCCGCAGGCGCTACTGTTCACGTTGTATAACAGTAAACATGCATTTTAATAAAACACATCCAGTGTCCCGAAAAACGTTCGCCCCGGCAGGGGGTATCCGATAACATCTTCACTGTGTCGGTCGGTGATGTTTTTCACCTCAAATGTGAATACAATCTGTTTGACCGGGCTCCAGGAAATGCCTGCATTTTGAAATGTTCGCCGGTCGATCTTTTTTATATTGGCCCGGTCAAGCCAGCTCTCATCAATGAATTCAATTTCATGAAACAGTCGGAAATGTTCCGAAAAAACCTCAACACGGTTGAACAGCTCATATTTCGGGCGGCCCGGCAGCCTGTTGTTGCGCCAGTAGGCAGTACGGCTCCGGTCGCGGGTGTCCTGAATGGTAAGGTTGCCGGAAATCAGTATGGGCCGGCAAAACCGGATGCGCCAGAAAAACTCATGTCCCTTGACTTGAGCGCTGGAAATGTTTTGGGCGATGGATGTGCGCTGTGAGTTCTGGATAAAAATAATCAGATCATCGACATCATTATAGAAATATGAGTATTCCAGGGTGCAGGATTTGATAATCGAAGGAAACGGCCTTCCGGTAAATGTAAGGCCGACATCCCAGACAAGGCCGTCTTCGGGCTCCAGGTCCGTATTGCCCACAACGGCACCGCGGTCGCCGAACAGCTCGTAAAAATTGGGTATTCGATAATACTTGCCGATGTTGGCCTTCAGCTTCAGTCCATCTGTGATGAAAAAAGCCATACCCAGTTTACGCGTCAAATGCGTTTCAGCGGTATCGGCCTCGGGCGCTATGGGAACCGAGGAAAACGGTACGGCACCTTTAAAATCGTTTTGGTAGTAATTGATTTTTGCGGAAGGCGATATGAGCAGTCTGTCGTTGAAGAGATAGATTTCATCCTCGAGGCTCATCGTATAGCTATATCGTTTCTGCTCATCGGTGCGTGTTATTCGGCGGTTGTTATCGCGTGCATTTTCGACAAAGCCGTACATCCAGCTGATTGTACTGCCGGAATCCGGCTCGGAAAGGCTTGCCAGCTTGTCCCGGGACTCATAGGTTTCACGGGAAATTTCACCAAGCAGCGTGAAGGAGTGTATCTCCCCCGGCATATAGGATACCAGCAGCCTGACGGTACTGTTTTTTGTGTCATCCGTGTTGTTCTGGCGTCCCAGGCCGATTTCATCCTTCAGATCCCTGAACTTCTGGCGCTGATAACTGTAGGAGCAGCTCAATTCCACGTCCAGTCCCGGGGTAAATGCGTTTCTTTTTGTCATCCTCACCTGCGAAAGGCTCCGGAATGTCCGCAGCCGCGCCTGCCGGGACTGGTAGCTGCCGATACCCGGAACACCACGGTGCTTTTTGAAGATATCGGTATGGGCGCTGAGCACCAATCCGCCGGGGAACGCATAGCTGCCTTTGGCGATAAGATTGTCGGCGGTGAGCGTATTGTTGCGCCGGTGGGTCCGGCGGTCGTCGGATCTGTTGTATGCCGTTCCCCGGTCATCTTTGAACTCGAAATCACCATCGCTTTGCAGGCGATTATATATCAGAGTGCCGGTCAGGCTATCGGTTGAACCGGCAAGATACAGATTGGCTTTGTGGGTTTCGAACGAACCGAATGAGTACCCGGCCCTGACGCTCAACGGTTTTTTGGCGGACCGGGTAACGAGATTAACAACACCGCCGATACCCGATCCACCGAACCGTGCCGGAGAGGTTCCGCGGTATATCTCTATTTTTTCCAGGCTGTCGAGAGGAATGTCCGCCAGATCGACAACACCCGATACCGCCTTGTTTAACAGAATACCGTCAAGATAGATGACAACCTGTTCAGAAGACGAACCCCTGATGGAAATGGTGCTGAAACTGCCCAGCCCCCCGTGCTGTTTTACCGTAACACCCACTGCCTGATCCAGGACCTCCGGCAGAGAGGTCACCTGCGAAGGCAACTCATCAACCTGAATCACCGTTGCAAACCCGGTCGCATCGGCTGATCCGGAAGTCGGGCCGTCATGCTGTTCGGCACTGACGACCACCTCTCCGAGCCGATACTGTTCCTGCGCATACATCCGGGGCGGAAATAGTGTTATTATGCTTGAGGCGGCAAGCATCAGCAGAAACCCTCTATGGAACAAAACGGCAATGGTACCTCCGAAACAGTGTGTCATATATCTTTACTGCGGGGCCATAACTTCCCGGCCCGCAAAGAGCATCGGGAAAATTGAGTAATCTATCATATAGCTGCCCGCACCGAAAATCAGCCGGTCGGTCAAGCCGTTAAGAACTATTCCGGTACCCTGGATATACTGGATATCAACGGCGGCGCCGTTATTGAAAATAAAATGAACAAGGGTCGGTGTTATATAATAGAAATCACCGCTGCCGTATTGCTCAAATTTTTTCAAAACAAACGACCCGTCGGCATTAAAAACAAAAACGTCTGTAAATACAGGCATGTCGGAGTTCGAAAGAACGGCCGTCACAAATTGCATCGACTCCTCAGGCTGCGTATCATTGTCGGGTACGGATGAACCGGGCACGCCTGTCGGCATGTCGTCGGCCCCGATGGCTGTCAGGCAGAACGGTGGAAGCCCTGTTTCGATCGGTTGGGAAGTAATCTCATTGTCGCTACGGGTGTCGAAAATCCGTATGCCCGGGGCATACCGCGTTCGATCACAAACATACAGTAGATCGTTACGCAGCAGAATATCCGAATGCACAAATCCGGAGTTCGGCGCATGCACCGCGCGGGCGCTGCGGGTTTCAATATTAAAGCGTACCACCCGGGACTCAAGCCAGTCCTCGGTCATGATTATGGCATACCCCTGGTCACTGTCCGTCATGGTCAAGGCTCCAAAGGCCCCGCCGATTTGCCCACCCAGCTCGGCTTCGGTCATGAGGACGCCTTCTCCTGTAAGCGCAACCGGGTCCACAAACTCCAGCCCGCCGTCGTCGGTAGTGTAGTAGCTGCCGGCTTCAGCGACCAGTATTTTACCTGTCGCCGCCACATACTGCATATCAACAGGATTCGTGCGGGTCAGCTCGATAGCCTGGGTGCCCGGCTGCCGCGGGTCAGTGTCTACAATGGTGTCCGTGCGCAAATCGATAACAACGACGGCACTTGTCCCCGTGGGCTGAAACATCCTGGTTCGATCGAGCCTTTGAAGGGACACGAATACATAATCGCCGTATCGAATCATGAGATCCATTTCCGGAATACCGTCAGCATCGGCATAGGCCGAAAGGTCTATGGAGCCGGTCCGTAAGCCGGTTTGAGGATTTACGATAAGAAGCTCCGACTCCTCGTAAAGCGTCACATAGGCCCGGGTTTCACTCAAAAGCAGGAAGTCATGGGGATTGGTTCCGCTGCCGACTGAAAACTGGCGCACCGGTTTTTCCAGATTGTTTTTATGATAAATAAGGATATTGTCACCGTGCCAGCGCTCGACAACATACACGTTGTCACCGAAGCTGCGGACAACAGCGTCCTGAAAAATCGTGCCCTGGTGTGTGCTTGCCGAAAAGCTTTGGGTATCCAGAACCGAATGCCCCCCCGATTCATAATCGGTTGTCACAACAAAGAGTGTCTCCGCATGTGTCGCCCCCCCGGCAAAGCCCAAACAGGCCAGACACAAGATTATGATTGCCGGGACGTTCATGGGGTGTAATAAAAATCTCATAGAATCATTCTCCAATTTTGCTGGATAGGGCCGGAACCGGCGTTACTCGTGGTGTTTGTCCCAGAGGGTTTTTGTCGATCACAACCGGACATCCGTACACCGATTCGATGACCTCCCGGCAAAGCACGCCGGCAGGAGATCCGCTGCCCGCTATGTGCCCCTTTTCAAGCAGCAGCAACGTATCGGCATACATGGCAGCCAGATTCACGTCATGAGAAACCAGGACAACGGTAATTCCCTGCTCGACTCGTAATTTTTCCATTAAATCCATTATGCGCACCTGGTGCGATAGATCCAGCGATGCGGTGGGCTCATCAAGCAGTATGATGCGCGGCTGCTGGCAGATAGCGCGTGCAATGAAAACGCGCTGCAGCTCTCCACCGCTTAGCTGGTCTATTTTCCTTTGCGAAAGATGATCAATGTCGGTAAACTCCATCGCCTGTCGGGCGATCTCCAGATCCGCATGACGCTCCAGGCCTATCAGGCCCAGATGGGGTGTGCGGCCCAACAAAACCGCTTCCTGCACGGTAAACGGAAAGTTGAGCGGCATAATCTGCGGCACCAGCGCAACGGCTCTTGCCAGCGCAGCGCGTCCATACTCTCGCAGTTTCCGCCCAAAGATTTCTACAGTGCCCGTTTCAGGCTTCGCTATGCCGCACAGCATTTTCAGAAGGGTTGTTTTGCCCGATCCGTTGGGACCGATAACGACGAAAAACGCCCCGGCGCTAACGGTAAATGAAACTCCCTGCACGACACGGTTGTTTTTGAATGAATAGCTCAGAGTATGAGCGGTTAAGGCAGCGTTCACCGTCTGGCCCTCCGCAGCAGAAAAATGAAAACCGGGGCACCTATCATTGCGGTGATGACCCCGCAGGGCATCTCACCCTGCCGGGGGAGAACCCGCGCCAGCATATCGCAAATGATCATATAGGCTCCACCGCCTATAAGGCATGCCGGAACCAAAACCCTGTGGTCTGGGCCCAGCAGCAACCGCAGCATATGGGGCATCACGAGCCCCACAAAGCCCAGCAGGCCGCAGTAGCAGACCGTAACACTGACCATAAATGATGTTGTAACAAGCAGCCCCGCAATGACAGCACGTACGTGTATCCCCATAGATCCGGCCATATCCTCTCCCATAAGAAGGGCATTCATGGCGTGGGCAAGCAGAAAAATCAATAAAAAACAGGGAATAACCATACAGGCCAGGATACCGATTTGTGAAAGGTCGGCAGACGAAAGGTCCCCCATCATCCAGTACATGATGCTGTGCAGCCGGTAATCCTGTGCCATAGAGATCAGGAACATAATGACTGCGGAACAAAAGGCGTTGATTATCACTCCCGAAAGCAACAGGGAATCTTTTTTGAGAATTGTCCGGCCGGAGGAGATGAAAAGCACCAGCAGCAGCGTGCCCATGCTGCCTATAAACGCACACAGGCTAACGCCGGGAAAGCGCGCAAGCCCCAGCAGAATGCCGATGATGGCACCGATGGCGGACCCTCCGGAAACGCCCAGTATGTACGGTTCGGCAAGAGGATTGCGCAGGATTGCCTGAAACACCAGTCCTCCCAGAGAAAGTGCTGCACCCACCAGCGCGGCCATCAGCACCCGGGGAAACCGCAAACGCCATATAACGGACTCCAGAAACTGGTCGTCCGGCTGCTTGCCTGAGAGGGAATTGAGAACCTCTTTGAATCCGGTGCCCGCGGGTCCCGTGGAAATCCCGAGGAAGACGGCCGCCAGCAATACGATTAGAAGTATTACCGAGGCGGACAGAATGCGATTCAGCACAGGCGTACTAGTCATGAGTGTATAGCTCCGGATGCAGAAGACTCGCCAACACCATTAAGCCTTCAACCATGCGGGGTCCGGGACGATCAAAGATATCTGAATCGACGACATGTATGCGATTGTTGCGCACCGCCGGTATGTTCGTCCATGAACTCCACACCTTTTTAACCTCATCGAAGCGTTCCGATGATGCCCGGGCCATGGAAGTTATAATAATAACCTCCGGGGCCAGAACCAGAACTTCTTCGCGCGAAAAACGCGGATAGGGCGCAGGGCCCGCCGCGCAGTTTTTGCCACCTGCTGCTTTGATGATTTCATGAATAAAAGTATGTGCTCCCGCCGAAACTATGGGGGCAATACCGATCTGAAAAAAAACCCGCGGCCGATGGGCGCTCATTGCAGTCCGCTGCTTGACCTGCTGAATGCCGACAGCCATTTTTTGCACAAGCTTCTGTGCCTGCGCACGGGCATCCAGGATGGTGCCGATCAGCACAATGGATTCCATAACCGTCTCAAGGTCCACCGGATTGACTATATAGAGAGGGATGCGTAATGTATCCAGTTGCCCGACGATCTGCACCGGGTTACCGTCCCTGATGCCGATACACAGGTCCGGCTTCAGCGCCGCAATTCTTTCAATTTCGGGATGGACGTAAGAGCCCACCCTGGGAAGCTTTTCAGCAGATGGAGGGTAATTGCTGAAGAGGGTCACCCCTTTAAGCCGGTGCCCCTGGCCCAGTGCAAATACTATCTCGGTAACACTTGGAGCCAGCGCTACTATTCTCTGCGGATTTTCCGGAACCATGACCTCCCTGTTCATATGGTCTCGTACAGTTCCGGCGTGAGTGGTGGAAGGTCCGGGCGGCAGCAAAAACAAACCGGCCAGCAAAGTAATAACAAAAAAAGCTGTTCGCATGATCATAGCTCAACTGTTTGTTGCATAAAAAAATCCCCAAATCGCAGCAGACGATTTGGGGATTTCCCTTTTTTATCCTCAAAATCTTAATATATACATATGCGGACAACCTCCGGTGCCACGGCGGTCGTGTCCTCTGCCCAGGTAGGTCTTCTGACTTACGGATCATTCTACTGGCCGCGTCTTCCCATTTCGATTCATCGAAACAGTGACATGGTTGCGGCGTTCGTCCCCGATTACAGCGGCGGGCCCGTCTCCGAATCACACGGAGTTCCCTGTTATGCTCGAAATGAGCACCTGAACTGTTTTGACTGTATAAAAGAATTCCCGAAAAGTCAAGATACATGCGGATTCAATTACACAGCTCCACATTAAAAACCTCATCAAACACTGTGGGGTACGGAGTATTATCTTGCTTTTCCAGCCCTTTTATACTACCAAATGATGCTATGCAATTCAGTTGTATTGACGCAACAGTAACTATTGAGAGGGTGGCACACAAAACCGAAACATCTCTATGAAAAAAATCCATATAGGTATAAAAAATGAAAAAAACGCAAAAAGACCCCCAGAATCTGCTGGAACAAATATACACCTTGAAAAACAAGGCAAGTGCCATCAGGCAGCAGATATATGAACTGCAAAATGAGCATGAAAGCATTGAACATAAGATTGATGTCCTGTTGAGCGACTGGAGAGCCAGCGTTGCTGAATCAAAGCTTATGGAGCTTGACAGCGAAGACTAATTCATCAGCAGATAATTGGTAAAACGGCTCTCTTTGAGTGTAAAAGTACCCCTCCCTCAAAGTCACATAGGCATAATTCGTTATGTATTGTCGGAAATTATCATTTTTGTCCCCGGTAACGACGGTATTTACTACAGAATATAAGCAAATTCAGCAGCTTAAAAACAAAACGGACGCTAATTATTTATTATTATTAATCAAATAAATAATAGTAATATTTACTTAATTCACAATAAATTAAGTATTTTTCCTTGACCGTTTTGATAGGATAAAGTACTACTTATATTAGGAAATAAGGTATGCTTGTATCAGGAATACAGGCAGAGAACATCAGCTACGTGCTGACAAACCAGCATTGGAGGCAAAAAACATGCACGGCAAGAGGGGCAGACGTCTTTTCCAAACAACAGGGGCAACCAGTAGCATTAAGCTATTGATTTTACTTTTTATTTCCGTCACATTCAGTCTTGGAGCAACTCAAAACAGCTATGCTGATGAGATTCTCCTGCTTGACAACGAGACCGTTGTAGACTGCTATGACGACGGGGAATGCTATGAGCCGGGTGAAATGCCGGCACCGAACAAAAATGCGATTGATCCCGTCCTTTTTTCAGCACCGAAAAAGATATTCAGTCTCAAGGAAATGAAATACAGGCATACAACCGGCGGTCCATCGCCTACCCCTATCGGCGCATCCTCACTGGGTCTGTCCCTGACGGTGACGACCGAGTCGGAAAACGGAACCTCCACAGAAGATTTTCAGCACCTTTCAATGCCCACCGATGGCTTTACCGGTCAAGCCCTCATGCTGCTGCCTGCAAATGGAACCGGGGGCCAGGACCAGGAGGGCAACACCTTCAAGTTGACCTATAATAAACGCAACCCCTATGTATACGCACCCAACTGTTACAACTATGACGTGGGGTGCTGCCAGGTTACCCTTGATTGCGGGAAACAGTACTGCTATTCAGCACCTAACTTTCTGCGCCTGCCGGAAATGTCCTGCAAGAAACTGAATTATGTATTGCGATGCCGTGATCTGGGGGAGGCGCAGTGGCATGATGACATGATGTGTGATTATCCCAGCGGTGTGTGCTACGATCCCGACCTTATCAAGCTCTCATCGTTCACGGCCCAGCCGAAAAACCGGGCCGTACTACTCACTTGGGAGACGGAATCTGAAGTAAACAACGTTGGTTTTAATCTGTATCGCAGCGAAACAATAGACGGTGAAAAAGAGCTGATTTCCGATGCTCTGATTCCCGCTTCTGGTGACCCGACAGCCGGGGCCGTTTATGAGTTCAGGGATAGCGGCTTGCAGAACAGAAAAACCTATTACTACTTTCTCGAAGATGTAGACACCGCGGGCCTGGCCACCCTCCACGGACCGGTGGAAGCAACACCCCGGTTCATTCTCTGGTAGAACCGGACACCATACATCAGAAAACGAAAAGCCCGTTAGCATCAATGTTAACGGGCTTTTTTGTGGGCACACAATGGATATTCCGGTCCAGGAGCTTATGCTATGGTCTTTTTCGTAAGCTGGCTGAGAACGGTCCACATTTTTTCAGGCGTTTTGCAGTCCAGAATCTTATTGCGGGCAGGTGCTTCGCGCAATGACTCCATAAGACCGGTTATCAGTTGCAGGTAGAATGCACTTGCGGCCAGGGGAATCACGATAAAAAACACTATTTTGGTAAGCCTGTTTTTTGGGGCGCCGAACTGAAGGCCCTGTTTTTTCAAGCCCGCCGCAAAAATAAGTCCACCGCCTTCAACTCCCCGGACATGGGGAAACGCCAGGCCGTGTTCGATGGCGGTCGGCACAATAGATTCCCGGCTGATTGCAGCCTTGAGGAGATTTTCCGGTTTTTCTACAAATTCCTGGGCCGCCATAACCTCTATCATCTCGGCCAGGGCCTCATCCCTGGTTTTGGCTTCAAGCTGCGGGATCATGAGGCTGCTGGCGGAAAAGCGGGCTATGCCTGCGCTGGGCTTCTGAACCGGGTTGGAAGCGATGCGTTTGAGCTGCCGCGGCAGAGATTCACGGTAATACAGAATCCTGGTGCAGCGGGGGCACTGGATAAACTTGTCGCCCACTTTTACCTCATAGGCCATAATAGTCGGCACGGTCATGCCGCATCCGGTGCAGGTCCCGTTGGACATGGGAACAACCGCGGTTGAATAATGATCAAGTAAACTTTTAAATGTTTTGTAAATATCGGCCGGAAGGTCTTTGGAGAGGGTTTTAATTGATTGTTCCAGGTCTTTCAAATGCGTGTCTGCGGTGAGAGCTTTTTGCTCCTGCAGGGTAAAATTCATATCCTGTAACTGAATGAGCTCATTAATAAGTTGTTTCATGCTTGCTGGGCCTCCATCGTCATGGGCAAAGAACAGGTTTTGCTTTCAGGTCGTTTTATTGTAAGATACCAGTATAACAGAAGAGCCGTTCCATTATCAATTGAAATCTCCACATACACGCGGGAGCGCCCGTTTTATGAACAAAAAACTTGAAAAAGTATCGCTGGAACAAATAGATACAGATGATCGCACCTATAGTGTCACGGAAGGACGAGACATTGGCAAACTGTGCGACTCCCTTTCAGACGTGGGGCTCCTGAACCCTCCCTGCCTGAAATATTGCCCCTCCCAAAAGGCTTACAGAATCGTCTGCGGATTTCAGCGCATCCAGGCCGCACAGCATCTCGGATGGAAAGAGATTCCCGCCTGGATTCTTGATTCTGCGCTGGATGATAAAACTCTTCTCCTGTGTTCGCTGCATGACAATCTGGCACACCGGGAGTTCAATCCGGTTGAAAAGGCAGGCTGTGTGAAAAAGCTGCTTGACTGCTTGCCACGCCAGGAGATTGTTTCAACCTGGCTTCCCCGTCTTGGGCTGCCGCCGAAAACCAAAAGCCTTGACAGTGCGCTGGCAATTGCCGGACTCGATAAGGAACTGCGAAACGCGATTCTCCAGGGGATACTGGCGGAGAAAAGTGCCGTCCGCCTGGCAGGAATGCAAAGTGCCGACCGGGAAGCGCTGTTCAGCCTGTTTTCCCGGGCACATTTCAGCACCAGCAAACAGGCCGAAATCATCGAGTACTGCCGCGACATTGCCGCCAGGGATGGAATCGACATTAGTGCCGTTTTGCAGGATAAACGGATTTGGGCAGTTTTAGACCGGGAGCAACTGACAAGATCTCAACAAGGAGAAAAAATCAGGCAAATCATCAAAAAAATACGCTATCCGCGTCTAACCGAACGGGAAAAACGGTTTGCCGATACGAAAAAAAGGCTCGGCTTGCCCCGCGGAATCGATTTGATCAGCCCGCCTTTTTTTGAGGGAAACACCTATCAGATGCACATATCCTTTTCCACACCCCGGGAGCTGTCTACGGCGGTTGACCGCATGTCCGGCATAGCGCGGGATTCGGCGTTGACAACCTTACTCGGGGAGGAGTCGTGAAACGATTTTTTCCCGAGAAAATTCTTGTTGAAGCCGATGTTGCCGATCTGCCCCTGACCCGGCAGGTTATCGGCCGGTGTGACGGTGTTCCCGTTGAAACGGTTGCGTCCAGCCGGGAGGTGATCCTGGAAGCCTTTCACAACAGACAGGGTGATTTCGACGGCAAAAAGCAGTTGCTTCTCTGCCGAAACCGAGGACGGTTTCTGGAACCCTGCCCCGGCACCAAGCCCGACTACCGCTGTTGCGGCTACGTGATTGTACATACAGGCACAGGCTGCCCGCTCAGGTGCACCTACTGTGTCCTCCAGGCCTATCTCAACAACCCCTTTATCACCCTGTATGTCAACCGGGAGGACCTACTGGCCGAGCTTCAGTCAAGCCCTCTGCTGCAACAGGGAGCAGTGTGCCGGCTGGGCACCGGTGAATATATGGACAGCCTGGCTCTGGAACACCTGACCGATTTCGTTCCGGCCATCCTCCCCTTCCTGCACAAACACAAAAACCTTGTACTGGAACTGAAAACAAAAACAACCGAGATCGACCATTTAGAAGGGGCGGACCATCGCGGCACCCTGATTGTTTCCTGGTCATTGAATGCAGAAGAGATTGTGCAAACGGAAGAACTGGGGGCGGCCCCGGTTTGCGACCGGCTTGCTGCCGCAGAGCTTCTGATTGCAAAAGGGTATCGGGTCGGGTTTCATTTTGATCCCCTTATCTATTACCCGGGATGGGCAGAAGGCTATAAAAAGGTTATCGACATGTTGCGGGAATCGATCTCACCAGAGGCCGTCGCATGGATCAGCATCGGTTCGATGCGCTACATGCCGGCCTTGAAACAAACGGCGTTGCAACAGTTTCCCGACACGACTATCTATTCCGGTGAGTTTATTCCCGGGCTCGACGGTAAAATGCGCTACTTACAGGACATCAGGCTGGAGATGTACCGCCGTGTCACCGGCTGGCTGCGCGAGTACTCCAAAGACCTGTGCGTCTATTACTGCATGGAAAGCCCCCATATCTGGCAGACGACAATGGGCTTTGCCCCGGAATCCAACACAGCCCTGAAACGTATGCTAGATCAACAGGTTAAGATTTGAAACGGCCCTTTACGTATGTTAATTTTTTTCGCTACTATTCATGATGCATTGATTACGCAAGGCGCTTACGATTGACTACTGCTAGTGTTTTCCGGTCCCTTTGCAACGCAGCCGAGTGCAACGATTTCAGAAGGAAACGAGGGTCGACATGTTTGAGCCCCGCTTTTCAGGGGCGAGTTTGTTGACCCGCCGACTGAAATCGTGCCGCGAGGGTATCCCGCTGCTTTTTAGCGGGACAAGTTGCAGGGCGCTTTTCTTTTGCCTCCTTTTCTTTGGCGCTCAAAGAAAAGGAGGGGGCGCTTGCGTCTTATATAATATATTTCTTCTGCCTGCTAAACGTTATTCACTCTTCAGCTTGTACGCAGTAAAATAATAAATTTAACATGCACACACAAAAGGCCCCTGATTATACCAGGGGCCTTTTGTTGTTTACCAGTGTACTGTCAACAATTACAGCTCATCATAGCCTTCAGGACATTCATCGGATATCCTGGTCAGGGAGACATTACCGGTCACTTCCTGCTCGATAACCGTTACCGTGCCTTCCCACTGCTCGCTGGAAGCGTTGAATTTCCAGTTGTCGAAAACAAGGTGCGCGGTGATTTCACCAACGTTTACTTCTATCGTGCCGCTCACCAGGCTTTCCGTATCGCCGGTATTTACGCTGTCGTCTGCAAAAACGCCGTACAGATATTCACCGGTGGATTCAATAATAATGTACATATCGCCGTTCACCGAACCAGTGTCGGACTCGGTAACGCATACGCGCGTTTTCGCAACAACAATACCGAAATCGATAGACCCTTCATAATAGCCGTCGAATTCAGAGTAGCCGAAAGCCGGACATGAGGGTTTGTTCTGTTTGTACAGATCGGCAACAGCTTCATAATTGTCTGCGGCGGTTCCATAGAGATACAGTGCTGCACCCCCATTCCCCCGGTCTTTGGCTGCGGTTCCCCGCGTTACCAGGTTATCACCGAGGGTATCACGGAAGGCCAGTTGGGGCTGATAGGTGGAGCAAATGCCGTCAGCCATGTTCTGGGATATTGCCTGGGCAACCTGGATTTCCCAGTACGCCGATGATGACAGGTATGGATATACAGCGGCAACGGGACCGTTGAGGTTTGCCAGGCCGAGTGCGCCTTCTGCAACGGCGGTAGGTTTCAGTTTGTCGCTCAGATTCACTCCCGATGCTGCAGCCGTCAATGCATTGCCGGCGATATTCAGGAGGGCCTGGGCCGCTCCTTCGCCGGTTGTATCTTTTGCGGCCTTGTCCAGGGCGGATAGGGTGGGGTCAAGCATCTGCTGACCACGAATGCCGAAGGCTGCGAGAGAAACTCCGGAAACAGCGTTGGTACCGCTGATGTCCACGGTAAGACCGTCGTCAGAGCTTGTGTTTATGGTAATTGAGTCCGAAGTACCGTCGCTGCAGGCTATTGTCCCTGAAGCACCATCTCCGGATACAACACCGCTGACGGTTCCCTGCAGGGTGGTGGCCCCGGCAAGGGTGATGGTTCCTGACACCACATCATGAGCCTGGTCGAGTTCCAACACGATACCTACCGTCCCATCAGAGCCGAACCAGCGCCCGTCAATGTCGATTGCCGGCTCGTCGGTCAACGTCATATCATAGATATAGAGCCCGGCGATTTGCGATGCAATATACACCAGCCCCTGTTCGGCATTGTAGGTGACCTTAACCGGATCGCCCACAAGGTAGCTGTCGCCCTCAAGTTCTGTGGGGCTGTTCGGGTCTGCAAGATCAAACAACCGAACACTGCCGAGATTTCCGATGGTTTCGGCAACCACCATATAGCTGTTGAATGCCGCAGCAGACTTGCTTTGACCAGACTGCTCCCGCAGGGAGGCAGGATCAATGGTCGAGCCGAAGCTCGGGTTGAACGGCAGAGACAGGTCGGCAATGGTTATACCATTGCTTCCTCCGGCAAGATACAGGTGAGTTTCCCATATTTCAGCGTCCGTAATGCTGCCCAGGCTGAATCCGTCAACCACTTTTTTAGGATATGTCGCATCCCGCACATCCAGCAGCGTAAAGCCATTGAGTCCGTCTGCACCTACGAAAAAATCACCCCACAAACCGGCGCCGTAGCAAATGCCGATGGTGTCATAGGACGACAACACTTCCGGGTCCGTCGGGTCCGACACATCGACAATCGCCATACCGGTTGTCTGGGTTGCAACGTAGGCCAGGCCGTCCCGGACAACAACATCATAGGGCTGGCCGCTGAGAGCCGCCGAACCCACAATGGTCGGACCGGCCGGATTTGTTATGTCCACGATTTCAAGCAACCCGCCCTGGGATTCTTCATCAAAGGTTCCCAGGGTTCCGGCGGCATACAGATTGGTACCTTCGACGGCTACACCGTAGACAAATCCCTCAAGGTCAACACCGGTTACGAGGGCTGGAGATGCCGAATCGGAAACATCATACACATCGACCCCGTTTTCACCGGCGGCGAGATAGGCGTAGTTGCCCTTGCCGGCACTGTCGAAAATACGGCCCGGGGATTTAAAGGCACCTTTTTGAGTAACCGTAGTGCCGTCGACATCAAAAATACGTATACCGTATGTTGAGTTTGCAAGGATAACGGTATCATCGCCGTTATCCCAGATACCAAGGCTGTGGTGATGTTCGACATCAAAGGAAGCGGCTTCAAAAGGAGCGGTTACGTCCGAGACATCCATAACATGCATATCGAAAAATTCGTCCTGCAGATAACAATAATCACCGACTTTGATGCCGCCGATGATGCCCCCGAAGTTGTCGCCGACATAGTTTGAAACATACTGGGGATTAGTCTCGTCGGTTACATCCAGGATAACCAGCCCCTTTATGCCGCCGGCAATGTAGAGATAGTTGCCGTCGCGAACGGTCTGGTAGAATTGTCCGAAATCATTCTCCGGGTCTTTCCACTGACTGATCTTCAGAGGGTTTGCCGGGTTACTGATGTCGAAGATATAGAGACCGTCGCCCTCGCAGGTCAGGTAGGCCCTGTTTCCGTTCAGATAGACATCGTAGGCCAGATGCCGCTCATTGGCAAAAGCGGTAAAGGATGTCGTTAAAACAGGTGACGCCGGATTTGAGATATCAACAGTGTGCAAACCGGTATGGTCGGCAACATAAGCATACTGACCGTTTGCCGCCACATCGAATGTTTTTCCAATGTGACCATCGCTGTCAAAAATCATATTGGCCAACTGTTTTGGATTTTTCGGGTCGGACACGTCGACTACCAGCATGCCGCCTTCGCTGCAGGCAATATAGAGGTTTGTGCCCTGAACCGATATCCGGCGGCCGATACCCGGAATTGCCAGGGAACCGGCCTCAACAAGGTCGGCAATATCGGTTGCATCGACAATATAGAGTCGGCTGCCGATCAGGCTGTACAGTGTAGAACCCGACATGACGCCGTACCTGGCTGATCCACCAAGATTATATTGAAACGATATATCCGCACTCGCGGCAAAAACCTGGGGAGCCGGCAAAAGCGGACACCCGACGATGACCAAAGCTATGTACAAAAACAACTTTCTAAATATGTGTTTCATAGGTAGGTACCTCACTATAGAGTGTTGATAATTCATTTGGAACAGGTACAGAGGAAGCAGAATGCCTTTCCTGAAATGCGAAAAGACATTCTGCTGAATTGCATTAGAGTTCTAGTAGCCGCGTTTCTGGAGGTACTGCAGCGTAAACATCCGGGCCGGGAACTGCTTGCCGAATTCCAGTTGCGACGAGGCACAGGTCGAGTGCACTCGC
>JANQGV010000282.1 GCA_028282925.1 Thermodesulfobacteriota bacterium | reverse complement strand
CAACCTCTTCCGGGGGCAGGCGCAGGCCGAGCGGCGCCTTTGAACCGTCGATCCGGGGATTGATCATGGCATCGAACCTGAATTCCAGCCCCAACGTCTCTTCAACATATCGTTTCATCCGGGGCAGATCATCCTTGTTGAGTGTCGATACAACCGTTTTAACGGTTACGGGCAAACCGCGTTCCCGCAGCAGATGAATACCGTCGACACACTGCTCGAATGAACCGGATGAGCATGATGTTCGTTCATGGATTGCGGCCCTGGAACCGTACAGTGAAATCTCAATGCCGAAGGGCGGCCATTCACAAAGAGAGTCGGTAATCTGCTCCGTAATCAGGGTTCCGTTGGTAAACAGGGTGATTAAGAACCCCTTTTGTTTGGCATAGGTATATATCTCCGGAAAATCTTCCCGCAGGAAGATCTCGCCCCCGGTATAGAGCAGCCACAGGCAACCGGCATCGGCAATTTCATCCAGAATCCGGCAATGCTCTTCGCAGGAGAGTTCGTTTCCCGCAGCTTCACCATCGTCGGCAGCGCAATTGTTATAGCAGTGGCGACATGCCTGATTGCAGCGATGCGTTACATCGATGCTGCCGCTTATCGGCACCCGCCCGGCAACAACGCGCCGGTGCAGGTCCCTACTCCAGTCTGCATATGCTCTACAGTCCATTCTGGTTTTTCTGCGTTTCACACAGTATGGTATACAATCGTCCCGGCGGATGGGTGGTCATTGCACAGGGAGCGAGGGATACAAGATCACCCGTACTGTGATGCAATGCAGCCTCTTTCATGCCGCCGCCGCAATCAAACCGGCTTCGTGTAACGAATCGATCAATTCACCGATGTCCTGTTCCACCGTCCCGGATTCAACCTCATACTCCATCACCAGCGTTTGAACAATACTGCTCAGTGAGGTCTTGCCGTCGATGAGTTGCCAGGCACGGCTGCCGACCTCATTCAGCGTATATACCGCATTCAGATCAGCAACATGTGCTCGAACCGGAACCAGTATCGTTTCTCCGGCTATTGAGCGCGTAACAATGTCTTCCGTTTTCTTGTATATTTCTCCACTTCGATCCATGGTGTTCCTGCCGAGCAGTGTTAATATCACCAGTATTTTAAATTATTTTATATTAATTAATATATTTAATCATTTTTTATTATGCAGGATTTTATAATACAGCGTCCAAGCTGTCAAGCAACAGCATGGAATAACTTCAAATTCTTATAAATTCTGTACAAAAAAGGCAAAATGGTATACATTTGTCATTTCCGGAAACGGCAGATTACACACATACTATATAAGTATATCGGCTCATACATCGGGTCACTCCATACTATTCCGGCTGCCTGTACTGTTTTTCCCAAGCTGATAACAACTATTTGACGCATACGAAAGGAGCGATACTACCGTCATGATTACCGTCAATGAACACTACTACAAGCTGAAGGCTTCATACCTGTTTTCCGACATTGCCGAACGAGTCAAAAATTACAGCAATGCCGACCCCGACCGCGAAATCATCCGGCTGGGTATAGGTGATGTTACCAGCCCCCTGCCCCGGGCCTGCATCGAGGCGTTTCACAAGGCGGTGGACGAAATGGCCGACGAAGCCACGTTCCGCGGCTATGGGCCGGAACAGGGGTATGCGTTCCTGCGTGAAAAAATAGCGAAAAATGATTTCCAGGACCGGGGCATTTCCATCTCCCCGGATGAAATCATTGTGAGCGACGGCGCCAAGTGCGACACCGGCAACATCCAGGAGCTGTTCTCGGACACGATAACCATCGCCATTCCCGACCCGGTATACCCGGTATATGTGGATACCAATGTCATGGCGGGCCGGACGGGAGCAAATGCAGACGGCCGTTATCAGGGTCTTGTGTACCTGGAATCCACCGCCGCAAACGGTTTTGTACCGGCACTGCCGTCCGCAAAAGTCGATCTGATCTACCTGTGCTTTCCCAACAACCCCACAGGAGCTACCGCAACCAAAGACCAGCTTAAAGAATGGGTTGACTATGCCCGGGAAAACAAGGCCCTGATCCTGTTCGACGCCGCCTATGAATCGTTTATTCGTGACGACAGTCTGCCCCACAGTATTTTTGAAATCGAGGGGGCCGACGAAGTAGCCGTTGAGTTTCGCAGCTTCTCTAAAAACGCCGGTTTTACCGGCACCCGGTGCGCGTATACGGTTGTCCCCAAAAAATGCCGTGGCTTCAAACAGAACGGCGAAGCCGTTGAGATGCTTCCCCTGTGGCTGCGGCGGCAAAGCACCAAGTTCAACGGCGTTTCCTACCCCATCCAGCGGGCGGCCGAGGCCGTCTACACCGAGGCCGGCCGACGGCAGGTGCGGGAATTAACCGACTACTACTTAAAAAACGCCGCACTGATACTTGAGAAAATGACGGGGCTGGGGTACACCTGCACCGGCGGGCGGAACTCGCCCTATATCTGGATTAAAAGCGATATGGATTCCTGGGATCTCTTCGACCTGCTGCTCCAGAAAGCCGGCGTAGTCTGCACACCCGGCAGCGGTTTCGGAACCTGCGGCGAAAGCTATATCCGCATCAGCGCATTCAACTCACATGCCAATGTTGAGAAAGCCATGCAGCGTATCAGCGAAGCATCGGTCTGATCCTGCCGATCGGGATGCTCTTCAAAACCCCCGGCAGACTTCGGTCTGACGGGGGTTTTTATGTGTACTATTTACCTTATTTTCTCGTTGCCCCGCCGCATATTATTTGCTAAGTTCACCATACATTTTCATATCTGTATATATCATTAACCTTTATGGAGGAGAGTACGATGAAAAGAATCTGCACCGTCTGTTCAGCGACACTCATTGTAGCATGCATACTGTGTACGGCCCTGATCGCCATGCCTTCACTTGCATCCGCGAAAGCCAAGGTTGTTGAAGTTGAAGGTATGAGCTTTAATGCAAACGCAAGCATGGGGGACAACCTGAGGCTGTTGACCGGCAAAAAAGTGTACGTTTCCCTGAAGTCGGGGAGTTCCTTTGCCGGAACCATCAAAAAGGTCGGCAACAACCTGCTGCATCTGGAGAAACTGGAAGGTAAGGACTTTTTCGACGCCCTGATCCTTATCAAGGACATCAGCGCCGTCGATGCACGCTTCAGGGCCTATCAGCGTTAGGCATATTTGCAAAAGACTGCATACGCGGATGAAAAACAGCGCCCGACCATCTGTGCAACTGCGCAATATGCACTGGTCGGGCGTTTTGCATACCTTTCGGCACATGATACACTATTTGCTAAAATCGTTCGAGTATGTTAGTAAAAAAATTGTACGGAAAGAGCCCCGCCATACCCGGAGAAAATACATACTTATATAATACAGATTTTTTTATATACGCTTCCATGGGCCGTATAAACCCAGCAGCCTGATGTTATGAAAAAGTAGGGTTATGGAAAGAAAGCCTGAGAAGCTCAACAAACTGTTTTGGTGGTTTATACCGGACGCCCTGCAGGGCAGCGATACGCTCAAGGGAGTGCGCAAGGCCATCATGGTGCATCTGGTCGCTTTCTGGGGCCTTGCGTATCTCATATTTTACGCTGTCCTCGGCTGCCTTCAGGGTAACACGTTACTGGCAATCACCGATATTTCCGTAGCCCTTGCGATTGTGCTGCTGCTCATCTGCTACCGGAATTTCCCCACCGACACCTTTATTTTAACAGGTGTCATCCTCAGCGGGGTTCTCTACTTCTTTCTGTTCATCACAGGAAAACCGCACAATACCGGCTACTTGTGGCTGCTTATTTTTCCACTGTTCGCCCATTTCCTCCTTGGATCAAAACAGGGCGGCATTATAACCGGTATTCTCCTTGTTGTAACGCTTCTTTTTTCTTGCGGCACGTACTCTCACCCTTTCTTTGCACTATACTCGACCGATTTCAAAATACGATTTTTCATGACCTTTTCGACGGTTGCGGCTTTTTCCTATGTCTATGAATTAATCCGCGAAAACACTGAAAAACGTCTGGCGCACCGCAATACCGAGCTGAAAGACCTGATTTCCATGCTGCGAAACCACGAGCAGACACTGCTTGAAAGCGAAGAACGCTTTAGAACAATTGCCGAAACTATTCCGGATGCAGTTATCACCACCGACCATAACGATGTGATCAGCTATTGCAACACCTCCGTTGAAACCGTATTCGGATACCCGGGAGAGGAACTTATCGGCAAGCCCTATACCATTCTGATGCCGGTCAAAGTGATCGGCGAGCATCAAAAGACCAAAGAACAACTCCTGCACATTTCCGGCAATACCATTTCCAATCACCTCATGTGGTCTGTGGCAAAAAAGAAAAACGGTACCGAGTTTCCCATCGAGTTCTCCCTTGTGCCGTGGTCCTACAATGCACATACTGCCTTTACCGGCATTTTTCGCGACATAACCGAACGGCAAAAAACCGACAGCCTGCTGCGCGAATCAAAAGAATTTCTCGAAAGCATTTTTAAAATGTCGCCCGACATTATTATGGTGACCGACCAGGTGGGCATGGTGACGGCGGTAAACGACGCCATTGAAAAAACAATCGGCTTCACCCCCGAAGAAGTCATCGGCCGCCACGGCGCCGAAATGGCCTACGATGATGCAATTGAACGCGAAAAAATGAATAAAATTATAGACCTCCTTTTCAAAAACGGTTTTGTCAACAATGCCGAGGTGATCTGGAAAAAAAAGGGGGGTGGAAACTGCCCCCTTGAAATGAACACTATCCTGTTCAAGGATTCCGAAGGGTCCGTTACGGGATCACTGGCAATTCTGCGCGACATGTCCGACCGTAAGCAAATGGAGTTTCAGTTGCAACAGGCCCAAAAAATGGAAGCCGTCGGCAAACTTGCCGGTGGTATCGCCCATGATTTTAATAATATTCTTGCAGTCATAGTCGGCAATGCCGAACTTGCCCTCGACCATATTCCGGAAGAACATACGGCCCGGGAGGAACTGGACAGAATTGTGCGCTCATGCATGCGCGCCCGATCGGTAGTGCGGCAAATCCTCACGTTCAGCCGCAAGCATGAAAAAGTCCGCAAAGTCGTCATGTTGCAAGAGCTTATCCATGAGGCTTCGGAGCTGTTGAGGATATCGATACCGGAAAACATCACATTCCACCACCATATTCAAACCAATGCAAAAATACTGGCATCGCCGGCCGAAATCCACCAGGTGCTTATCAACCTGATAACCAATGCTGCGGATGCCATGTCCGCAGGGAAAGGCGACCTGACCATACGTCTTAGGGAAACCACCGTCGCGGAAGAGCGGTATATACACGACTTTGTGATACCGCCGGGTTCATATGTCGAACTCAGCATTGGTGATACCGGCATCGGCATTGCCGACAAAGACCGGGAACATCTTTTTGAACCGTACTACACCACCAAGGATGTGGGCAAAGGAACCGGGATGGGACTTGCAGTAGTACACGGCATCGTACATTCCCATGGTGGAGCGATATCGGTTGAAAGCACCCCGGGCAAAGGCACCCGTTTCGACATCCTGCTGCCGATTACCGAAGAAGCACTTGGTGAAGTGCCGTCGTCGAGACCGGACATACCCACCGGCGACGAACACCTGCTACTGGTGGACGACGAAAAGCCCGTAGCACAAATACTGGCAAAAATGCTTGAATCCCTCGGGTACACCGTCGACACGTGCACAAGCAGTGTTGCGGCCCTGGAACTGTTCAAAAGAAATGCCGACACCTTCAGCCTGGTACTTACCGACTTCACCATGCCTGATATAAACGGCTACACCCTTGCAAAACACATCCTTGATTTTCGGCGGGACATTCCAATCATCCTCTACAGCGGTTACAGCAACAAACTTTCTCCTGAGATGGCCGATGTTGCGGGCATCAAAGCGCTTCTCACTAAACCGTTCACGAGACCGGAGCTGGCGGAAACGGTACGTACCGTACTTGATCTTCCCAACTGACTCCTCTCGTTTAGGTATTGACATATATGAATATTTCGTATAGGTTATAGTCCTTTACACCACAACACAAACACATATAGCTAAGGAGATTCCACTATGACCTATTTCTGGCGCTTTATGGGGTGGCTCATACTCTATTCGTTTATCTATTTTCTCGTACTCGATTTCATGGGTATTGGACCCGGCAAAGAAAAGATTCAACTCAGCATCGTTATTTTTCTCATATCCTTCCCGATATGGTGGGTTACCTGGAAGAAGTTCGATACCGCCTTCGGCCCTAAACCGCCGCGTGATCTCGGCAACGGCAAAAAAGAATACTCTTTTGCCCTGCGCAAGCCGGCCATGACCTACTATCTGATGGTGCTGAAGCTTTTTCTGCTGGTTATGGGGGCCAACGGCATTATTACCCTTTCTCATCACGAGGGCGGCTGGCGAACATTTTATATCTGGAACTTCATCATTTTGTATATCTATGCCATTCCATTTTTCATTTTCAAATTTTTGAAACTCAAAAAGGGCTTATCGGCCCGGCTGGTCATGGATGATGCGTCAATCAGCCTGAATGTACATGCGGATAACGTGGTAAGCCTCTCACGTAGTACACTTGACACAATACAGGTTGAAGAACCCGGTCCCGGCATGCTCATTGAAAGCGCAGGGGCCCGGCTGTACATTGGAGGGAAAGACGCCAAAGGGTCATCATTCTTTCTGTCGGGCGTAGAAGATGTCTACAAAAAGCTGCAGGAAGGTGCCGGCTCCATTACGAAAGTTGAATCCATCAAGAACGCCATGAAGCAGAAAGGCTTTAAACCGGCGGTCTAGACGGCTTGAGAAATACGTTCTTGCCGGGAAAGTGTCGAAAAAGGTTCAGATACAAGGTGCGCGAAGGCCTGAGGAATGAGGCGTACTTTTTTGTACGCCGCAGTGACGAAGGGTGAGCGCAACGCAGGAGATGGATCTTTTACGGCACTTTCCTACCCCAGTCTCTCAACGTAATGCCGTATTACCTGTATCGTCCCGGCACCATCCCTATCCCCGGCCACAAATCCCCCGACCGACTGGACGGTTTCCTTCACATCACTGGAAGCATTTGCGGGACATCCGACATGGGGCGACACCGACCCGTTCAGCATGGTAATATCATTAATGCCGTCGCCGACACAAATAACCCTGCCGGTATCGATCCCCAACTTCTCGGCACAGTGTCTTAAAACACTCCCCTTGGAAAAGTCGGCGTGCAAAATAAAACTCCACTCATGATTGCCGGAAATCTGGGCAGCGGGCCAGGGCCGTATAAACGATTGCATCAGCTCACGCAGTTCAAAGGTCTGGTCGGGCGAAACCAGATAGGCAAACACCAGATCATTGACCACTGTATTGAGTATGGTGAAGCGGTCCTCTATTTGACGGCGCCATTCGGGGAAATACGGTGTAACGGCATCCCACAGCTCTTTATGGAGCTGCATCCGGTTTTTGTTCCACGAGCTGGACGGCAGGTACTCGCCGTTGCCGTTGGACATAAAGATAAAACGCTGGCAACTCAAAATAGCTTCAGGCTGGTCGTCCGGTTCCAGAAATCCGGCGATATCGATCATATCGTCGGTATAGCGGTCGGAATTCATTACCCAGCCTACCCCCTGTCCGCGCAGGGTCCGCAGGTAGTCGATTACGACCGGGTCCATCTCAAGGCGCGGATCATACCGTACCGATGTTCCGTCCAGGTCAAGGGCAACCAGGATGGTATATGGAGAATCGGATATCTTCATAGTGCGACACTACCTTCAATACTCTTTTCGTACATACTGTGAAAAGCGTTCCAAACCGGAACCGTTCGGATACAGGGCCTGTGCAGTCCGGGAGCAGGCCGATTTCCGGCAGCCTCTGTGATCAACACAAAAAAAGTGTATCACGGCATGTCGGAACTTGCAATACACCTGCGCCGGGAAAAATATTTATTCGTTGACCTTTAGACAACAGTTTTATAAAATTTTTTCCAAAACAGCATACAGGATCAAACCGACTGCCGCTCAGAAGGTACGACACTGCGCAACCTATGACAATGAGGCATGCTATGACACACCATATACTCGGTATCGATGTAGGCGGCACCATGATAAAGGGCGGCCTTTTCACGGAACAGGGGCGACTGATTGCCAAAGATTCAGTGGCAACCAACCCCGAAGAAGGCCCTGAAAAATTCGGGAATGCGGTGGAAGCCCTGTCCAAAAAGCTGACTGCAGGGCACGGCAACGCCGATGCCATGGGAATTGGTATCGCCGGTGTTCTCGACAACGAACGGACAACCCTGGTTGAATCTCCCAATTTGCCGGCCCTGAACAATTTTGCTGTTCAAAGCGTACTTTCCGATCAGCTTGGCATACCTGTCCTGATTGAAAACGATGCCAATGTTGCCGCTCTCGGCGAATTGTGGGCGGGCTCCGGCAAGGGGCTGGAAAATTTCCTCATGTTCACCCTGGGAACGGGAATCGGTTCGGGTCTGATACTAAACGGTGCTCTCTGGACCGGTGAAACGGGCAAAGCCGGTGAATTCGGCCATATAATCGTCGATACCGGTCCGGATGCCCCCCTGTGCGGCTGCGGAAAACGCGGGTGCATAGAGGCCCACGGTTCCGGCACCGCAATAGTCCGGATGGCTCGCGAGGCCCTTGACTCCGGCAAAAACACGGCCCTGCGTGCACAATTCGCTGATACCCCCGGGGACATCACCCCGGAAGCGGTGTATCACGAAGCCGTCAAGGGTGATGAGGTGTGCAAAGAGATATACAAAACAGCGACGTGCTATCTGGCAGTGGCCCTTTCCAATATCAACAACCTGCTCGATATTCACGATTTTATCATCGGCGGCGGCGTGAGCAAGGCCTTTGATCTCTTTGAAGCCGACCTGTATGATGAGACCCGCAAACGCATCTTCTCCGTTTCCAGGGATAAGGTCCGCATTACACTTTCCGCGCTGGGAAACGATGCCGGCATGTATGGGGCCGCATATCTCGCCCATCGGCAGAGTAATTGAACGGGAACAGTCTCTTGTGATTGAAAACGGCAAGGCGGGAAGTGCGCCGCAGGCTGTTATTCTCTGGCCCCGAGCAAAAGTTCCTTAATTTTTGACGCACATTCTTTCCTGGAGGCTATGCCCGTAGCCCTTTTGAACACGGCAACCGGCACCACGGCCTTAGCCATATACCGGTGCCCACCGGCACTGCCGATCTCACCAAAAGCCCGCGACACCAGTTCTCCGGCATGCTTTACATATCCGACATTGCGGACACAGCAGACGAGTTTGCGGTTGTATATCCCCGACACAACCGCCCATTCGGCGCTGCCGATCTGCAGGCAAAAATCGGCCAGCCGCGGGATGATATCCTCGGCGTCGACGGTCCCTAAATATGAAAAGAGCATGCCGTCGGTGAGGTCGGCGTGTTTCAGCGCCTTGACGAATGCGTTGATCTCACCGTATTCCAGATTCGGTTTTTCAATCTGACGCAGCATGTTGATATTGGCGATCGGGTACAGGTAGGTAAAAGCCAGAATGTCCGCCTGACTGATACCGCGCTCCAGAAACATCGTATCGGTCTTGATACCGTACAGTAATGCTGTTGCCAGCCGCTGGGTTATCTTATACTCTGCATGGATCAAATATTCGGCCAGGATGGTAGCGGTTGCGCCATAGGGTACCCGGATATCTTCATAGGCGGCGTGGTATTTTTCCTGCCGGGGATGGTGGTCGATAACAATATCGGCCTGGATATCATAGTCTTTAAAATACGGGGGCTGCACATCAACCATTGCAATTCGTGCATACTGCTCAAGGCACTCACGGGTAATCTGCACAATGGGAATGTCCAGCAGCTTGATCATGCTCAGATTCTCACTGCGGGTGACCTCGCCGAATGTTGCCAGGGGCGCGGTCTGCTTGTTGCGTCCCATCAGCACTCGCAGCGCCAGGCCGCCGGCAATGGCATCAGGGTCAGGGTCGTTCTGCAACAGAATCAGCACATTTTCGGCATCACGGCTGATTGCGTGCAGGGCTTTTACTTTTTTTCGGTTTTCATATTTTTTAACAACGCAGTCAAGCGATTCGCCTACCAGATCGGCAATGGTGATAAAAAACACATCCTTGAAGCGTTTGATTTTTTCGATACCCTGTTTTTCCCGCTCAAGCACGACGACTGTAATGTCTTCCCGAATCGACAGCAGAACGTCAAGTCCCTTTTTGCATTTTTCAGAAGTCGCACAACAAAGGACGAACCGGTCGCCGTCCTCGATGGACATACGATGGTACAGATGCTTGTCGGTCAGGTCTTCTCCCACCAACACATCAAAGCCTGTGGCCTGCACACTTTTCAGCGCGGTTTTCACCTCCCGCTCGACTACCAGCAGATTGTCGGTGCCGGATAAGAACTGTTCCACAAAGGGAATAAAAAAAGGATCTTCCAGTACTATAACCGTTTTCATACGCTGTCCTTCATCCCCTGAAACAACCCGACGGTGCAAACGCTCTTACCGTATGGTGACAACCGTTTATGTAAGGGGATATTCGAGAAGGGGCCGAACCGCACAGCCGTCTATGTGGATGTGCATTACAAACGCATCAGCGTTTGAGAATGCGAAGCTGAGGCCGATACGAGCGGATACTGCGCATTGATTTCCCCCCACTGAAAATCCGTGCCGTGCCGGTGGACTCCGAAACGGTTATGGCAACCGCATCGGTATGAGACGATATTGCGGCTGCGGCCGCATGACGGGCGCCAAGGCCCTTGATAAGGCTTGTTTTACCGGCACCGGCATGCAGGAAACGACCGGCGGAAACCACTACGCCGTCTTCACGAATAACAAACGCTCCGTCGATAAGCGTCAGTTCTTTAATACTCTCCTGCACTTTCGGGTCGAAAATGTTCCGCTCTTCTTCGGTATACCCCCGGAATGGATTAAAAATCATGGGTTTTGACAGTTCAAGCACCTTTTCGGTATCACCCACAACGAAAATAGTACCCACCGGCTGCCCCTCCCGGCCTTCCTGCCCGATCTCAAGGGCAAGGTTCACCATGAGAAACAGCAAATCAACCGGAATATTTTTACCGATACGCTTGAGGTCCGTGGGTGAAATAGGCCCGTAGTGCTCTTCAATCCTGACGATGCGCATGGTGTCGAGGGGTTTCCTGCCTCCCAGGCTGAACAGGCACAACACCCGCTCGCCTTTTTTCACCTTTCCCGATTCCATCACCGAACGCAGGATAAATTCGAGCCGGTCACTCCTGGTTACACCGGTAAAATCACAAATAAAGGTTTCAACAGTGATTTTTTCAGCCAGTCGCTTGCCCGGAACAGCTATAATAAACTGGTTTTTTGCATAGAATGGTTGCAGGGCTTTCCAAAGGGCAAGGTTTTCGCAGGCGATAATAACTTTTTTTATTTTCAGCTTGTCGGCTATTGCCGTTGCCTCTTCCAGGATGGTCAGGGTTTCTCTGTCGGTTTTTCGTTCCGCCATGGTATATCCAACTGAATTCTTGTGCTGTTTCACGAGTGTTATACACGATATATCGTAACTATACTGAAAAACCTTAGAATTTTATTGCCCTTTTTTGAAATTTTCGATGAAGGCACGCATGTGCGGATACTCGGATTGCAAATCGCTGCTCAAATCGGGACCGGCAAGTCCGGCAACCGTCTCGATTATCTCAGCAAGGTCGTCCAGCATGCTGTTTTTCGTCTGCATCAATAACGGATGCCCGGACAGCACCAGGCCCGTGTTGGTCAAAAATCTTCTACACAGGCGTTTCAGCCCCGGATTCTCCTGCAGCATGGAGCTCAATTCCGCGGCATGGGTGTAATACAGCGCTATCCATTGCATCCCCCGGGCACGTTTTGCAAACTCACCATCTCTCAAGGCATAAAAAACCCGGCGGTTGTCACCGGACACCAGGCCCGAAACAGGACAGCGGAAGTCGGTCATCAATGAAAAATTGAACTCTGTTTCCGCATCGGCGGTGATCTTGACTTCGCGTTCAATATCAATCAGGCCGCCTTTTTGCGCCGTAATCGTATAGGAATCCTCTGCTGCGGAAAGCGGCAGCATGAAATACCCCCCCCCGGATGTCCGGGTGGAGTTGATTGGAATGTCGATCAGTTCGCCGATTCCGGCCGACACAGTGGCGTTATCCACTCCCTGACCGGTAAAACCGTTACGGACTTCCCCGACCAGATACCCGAAATTGCTTCCGGAGGTGACGATTTTAAAATTAAGATCAGTGGTGCACTCATCATTTTTTGTTACATAGACCAGCCAGTTGCCCTGCCCGGCATCTTCAATGGTTATGTCCCGGTCGTAGCCGACATTGATTCGCCACGGGGCACCGTCCGGCCGCGCACCGCCGGCGTTGGTGATATCGAGGCTGAACTCACAGGAATCCTGCAGTGTTTCTATTTTTTGTTGCCTGACCGGAACCGGGGCATGTATCGAAGAAGAAACAACCGCTATTTCGAACATGGTGACCCCCACAACCGTTTCAACCGCTCCGGACGCAAATTCGGTGGTAACCGTCACATCCCATCGCCCGATCAAATCACCGCTTATGGCCTTGTCTTCACTGATGATATTTAAAACAGCCGTCAGGGACGTATCACTGTTTACCACAACGTCGTCGTTTTCAGGGTAGGCGCCGGCAATGGGCGCGGCGTCGACACCGTTGAAAATCTCAACCCTGGTTTTGTCCTTGATAAAATTGGTGTTTTTACCGGTAATAATGACGGTGACACGCTGACCGGGCGCACCGATGCCCGGGGTAACGCTGAGAATACTGGGAGTACCGGAACTGAAAGCAATATTGAGGGTCTGTTTTTCAAGATTGTTTATGATGGTTATGGGGCTCGGGGTATTGCCGGCCGATACCGGCGTACCCACATCCTTCTGCTGGATATTGAGTGCAACCGGCTTGCTGACCCGGTTGCCGTACAGGTCGGTTACCGTTACAATGAGCGGCACCGGGCCCACGCCCAGAGTACCGGCCACGGCATAAAGCGTGTTGACCCCCTGGTCGAAACCGACAAGTGAAAGAACGTCGGTTATACCGAAAACATAGGTAAAGATTCCGTCCCCCAGGCTGTCGTCGTCAAACAGACCGTCATCCAGCATGGTTTCTTTGCCGACCTCCACGAAGCTGCCGGTGGCATTATCAAAGGCCTGCAGGCCGAGCGTGGACAAATCAAGGGTTACCGAGGCAATCCGGCTCAGCACATTCTCGCCTTCGGCATCGGAGGTAATGGTGGCCGATATGATGGTCGGGTTTCCATCGTTTTCAATTGAGGTCAGGGACAAAGAAACATCAATGGAGAGATCGGGCTCCTTGTTCTCTTCGGTGGCCTCGCCGATACAATACACATACCCGCCCTGGGTGCCGATATACAGCTTTTCATCGGGGCCGATTGCCGGTGATGACCGCACCGGCTGCCCCAGCGACAGGTCTTCAAAAGAATACCTCCATTTCAGGGAGCCGTCGGGATACAGGGCATATACATTGCCGTCGTCGGACCCGAAATACACATCGCCGTTGCCGTCCACGGCCGGTGAGGACCGTACGGCCCCGAAAGTGGAATAGGTCCACTGCAACTCTCCGTTTTCATCGATGGCATACAGGTGACCGTCGTCCGAACCCACGTAAATCATGACATCGCCGTCTTCAGGATCATCGACCGCAGGCGACGTTTTGACGGCACCGCCGGTTTTGCGCTTCCAGATATATTCTACGTCGTCGCTGTTGCCGACGTTTTCGTTGAATGCATACAGATACCCGTCGTCGGCGCCCACGTACACAACGCCGTTATACACGGCGGGCGAAGAATGGATGTCGGCATTGATATGATAGCGCCATTTCACCATCGACGAAGAATTATCACTGTCGGCGGCATTGGGATTGACGGCGTACAAATAGTTCCCGCCGCCGAAATACACGGTGTTTCCGGCAAAAGTCGGCGATGATTTCACGGTTCCGGCCGCATTGAATGACCAGTCGATCACGTCGGATTTCAACAGTTTTTTGCTGTCCGGTTCGATGCCCGAAATGTCCGGTGTGAGATCAACGGCAAGCAGCGTTTTGTCGTCGGTACCGATATAGGCCGTACCGTTGGATAGAACCGGGGCCGTATCCACATCGATATTGAAATCGCTCTTCCACTGCAGTTCACCGGAAGAGTCAAGATAGTAGGCATAACCGTCTTCAGTGACCACGAACACCGACCCGTCCGATTCAACCGACGCCGCTTTCTTGACCGATCCGTCAATGTTATAGATCCATCCTCTACCGCCTTCCGGTTTTACCGCCGCCATATACCCGCCCTGGGTGCCGATATACAGGGTCCCGTCGGAATCCACAACCGGTGAAGCACTGATGGGCTCGGTATCATAGTTCACCCGCCAGCGCCATTTCATTTCCATTTCTTCAGGGGGGCCGATATTGGTCGTTTTCCCGGTATGTTCAGGGTTGGCGCTGAAGGTCAGCCAGTCCGAACTTGCGGATGTGGTTGTGTCGTCGTCATCCTCCTGGGCGTTCAGGGGACCTGCCGCCAGGCAAAGACCGATGCAGGCTATACAGACAATCAGGAAACGGGTGGTGAAAACATTCGGGTCTTGGGTCTTCATAAGAAACTTCTTAATATGATAAGGTTAATGTCATCGTCATTTCAAGCGGGAAGTCGAAGTGGGCGAATTCAAATGTGGCCCCTGTAAACAAAAAGCCCGTAGTAAGCGTCGGATTCACATCCACAATATATGTGGCATGGTTGAATCCATAGGTGAACTTGGGCTCCATAATTTCGATATTGGTGATCAGGCCGCTGCTGAAGCTTAAAAACAGGCCGCCGCTGAAATACTGAATTTCCGAGCCCACATCACCCAAGGGTGAAATGGTGATTGTAAGCTGGTGTATTTCCTGGTCGGGCGCAAAGGCTGTTATCATTGCAAAATGATAACTTGACGGGTCCCCTTCGCTGAGGGTGCCGTTAAACTCATACTCCAGCGAGCGGGAATCCCCCGGAGACAGGGTAACCACATCAACCGGAGATTGAGCAAAACAAACGGTTGCAGCACAGCACAACCAGAAAACTCCAACCAAAAGTGCAAAAGCCCGTTGCGGATACGACATTTTCATATTTTCTTCCTTTACAGTAATTACAGGTAATACATAATAGAACACCCCGGCGCCGGAAAAGTTACTCAAAACATCTTAAAATTATAGATAAATCAACCAGTTTAGTCAATTATTATTGACCCGGATCAGATTCCACAACTCTCAATACCTGCGGGCATAGATACCGGAAGAAAACAGATACATCATGGAGACCACCGGTTCCTGATAAACAACGTTCATACGTGTGATGCGTATCAGTACAGCACATACCTCATATTAAAATACACATGATAATTTCATATTTTATTATACTCAACATAAAAAAGCATGGCTGCATTCGTGCGTACGCAAAATGTTACATTACATGCTATTTTTTTATTGCCTGAAAGTATATTCTATGATAGATATTATAAATTTAGTTTAAATGGCTGATGAATGTTTTAGGAGGTATATAATGGCTAACGTATGCAGTATATGTGGAAAAGGCAGACAGGTCGGGTACAAGATCAGTCACGCGCATAATAAAAGCAAAAAAGTGTGGAAACCGAATATACAAAAAGTACGGGCTCTGCAGAACGGTTCGGTAAAAAAGATCTATGTCTGCACCCGCTGCATCAGGTCCGGCCTGGTACAGAAACCCGTTAAGACACAGAAACCCGCCGAGGCCGCCAAAACAGCATAAGCCCGGCATGCATCACGGACGCAGACGGGTAACTTTCAGAACTCCGCGTATTTTTCGAATGGCCTGGATTACCACATCGAGTTGATCCAGGCTTCCTATTTCCATCTCAAAAAGACACACCGCTTTTTTGTCCAGCGTTGTCTTGATTTTTGCATTACTGATATTGGTTTCCACATCGGAAATGGACGAGGTAATATCGGCCAGAATCCCTTTTTTGTCCTCACAGATGACCTCAATCGGAACGGTGGCGAAATACTTGGTCGCCATATCCCATTGGGTATCGATAATCCGCTCGGGATCGGCCCCTTCCAGAAAAGGACAATCAGCGGCATGCACGGTCACTCCCCTGCCCCGGGTAATGAACCCCTGTATCGTGTCGCCGGGAATCGGGTTGCAGCATTTTCCAAAGCGCACCATAATATCGTCCATATCCTGAATTCTGATGCCCTTGCTCTGTTTTTTGGGTGTTTTCCGTCCCCTGTTTTTTTTCTCATCGAGGACGGCCTTGTCTCCTTCATCTTCC
>JANQGV010000020.1 GCA_028282925.1 Thermodesulfobacteriota bacterium | reverse complement strand
GAGCTGGACGATAGCCATGGCGATACCGGCCCTGATTTTTGCTGCGGCCGTACTGTTTCACCGGGGGTATCTGCCCCGCCCGTCTACAGATGCACCGGGGGCCGAAACCGGAGAAAAAAAAGACTTTATCGGCGCCTTCAAAACCTACCTGCAGCAGGACCGCATTGTGCCCATAATCCTTTTTATCCTGCTGTACCGCCTGGGAGAGGCTATGCTGGTAAAAATGGCTGCCCCCTTCCTGCTTGACCCGCCGGAAACGGGGGGGCTGGGCCTGGCAACGGATACGGTCGGCTATGTGTACGGTACGATCGGTGTCATCAGCCTGTCGGTCGGCGGCATACTCGGAGGATGGCTTATCTCCCGTTTCGGCCTCAAAAAATGCATCTGGCCCATGGCTGTTTTACTGAACGCTCCCGATATCCTCTATGTCTACATGTCCATGGTAAAACCCTCGCTGACCATGATTTACTGCATGGTCGCTTGCGAGCAGTTCGGATATGGCCTTGGGTTTACAGCATTTTCCGTCTTCCTCATGTATATTGCCCGGGAGCCCTACAAAACCTCCCATTTTGCCGTTTCCACCGGCCTTATGGCCCTGGGCATGATGCTGCCCGGAATGATGAGCGGAGCCCTGCAAAGCATGCTGGGCTACACCGGTTTTTTCATCACCGTGTTGTGCCTGACCATTCCCGGAATGCTCCTGATCTTCTTCATTCCCCTTGAAAACAACAGCAAATAGAAATACTTAGCATCTACTTCTCTTTGCCCTGTGCTAACAATAATTTCCTTGACAAGCTTCCTTTTATGATGAATAATTCACGGTAGTATTCAAAGAGAATATAACCGATACACTAATATTAATCCCGTAACCATACAGGCAGTACCAATGCTCCGAAGCACGGCACATCGCAATTTTAGACGGTCTTTGATACTTCCCGTACATCTCTGCTTCCATATTTTTCTGTTTCTGTGCGCTTTCGGCCACTTTATGGCCAGCCCTACCGCCCAGGCCGACACAGGCGAACTGGCAAATCAAATTATCGTATCCACGGTTGCCGACAGCAAAACGAACACTGTTAAAAAGATTTCAAAGGTGGGCCCCAATTGTTCCCTTAAAACCGCTTGCACAACCTCCTTCAACTTCCACTCCCGAACCGAACGCGGTGAACAGCAAACGCTTCTCTCATCCCTGCCTGCCTTCTCGAGCCTTACCTCCCTTACCACCAAACGGCTTATCCTATAATCTACTTCCCCACAGACACATAGACTTTTTTTCCGTACCATCACACACGGTACGTGTTGATGCGTACACATGCCCCTGAAGTATGCGGCCTTCTATGCTCAGAAAGCCGGGGCAGAATAAAAAACATCTATACCATGTGGAAGGAAGCACCCATGAACAGAAAAAACTCTAAAAACATCTCCTCTGTTGCAAAACGAAGCATCAGCATCCTGGTATTCGTCATTATTTTCGGACTGCTTATCCAACCCAGTGCATTTGCAACCAAAGGGATACTTGTTGTCTATTCCGGAGACGATGAGACCAAACTCATTGCCGAATCCATTAAAGATTCCCTGGATTGCGAGCTGCTTGAGATCAAAGACCTCAAAGATCGCTCCGGCATAGGCGGATATTTTTCAACAAAGTTTGACTACTGGTTCGACCGCCACACGCAGATCGAACCCCTGCATCCCGATTTCGCATCCTACCCCATCGTGGTTATCGTATCGCCAGTAAAAAAATGGCTGCTCAACCCGGCAATCCACACCATGATGGATAAAAACAGCCTGAAAGACAACATGGTCTTTATCGTGACCACATCCAAACAAAACATAAAACGGTATGACTCCTATGACGACAACGCCTCATTCTGGCAAAAACGCCAGAGGAACAAAATCAGGAAATGGCGCAGCAAGTCCCAAAAAGTGGCCCAGCAATCCGGCGCACAAATCATCGGGCACTTTCACATAACAACCAAAGGCAAATCGGATAAACAGCTGCAGGAAATGGCCGCTCAGATTTTCTCCAGCGAGGGCCGGGACCTGCCCCAGTGGCTGCTGAAGGCAAAAAATCTGCCCCTGTGGATGCTTTCAAACGGTTACTACGGTGCTGGAGAATAAAGAACTACGAATCACGGTTAAATACAAAAGGAGGATAGTATGAAAAAGTTTCTGGTTGGGTTTCTTGTGGTGGTGGTCGGCGTTGTAGTCGGATTCTGGGGGATGTCAAAGTACAAAAACCGGAGGTTGGCGCCTGATTACTACGCAAGCCACTACAAAATTCAGGATACGGTTCCAAAAGGCAAAGTCGGCATCTTTGTACCCAGCCTGGTGGTGCCGCCCACTTTTGAAAAGGGTGAAAAGTTTTTTTATAACGTAACCTTTAAAATCTACAAGAATATTATTCCCTGGCCGTTCCGCCTGTTTTCCTATATGGATAAGGGCGTCGCCCTGCTCGATCCGGTGAAATACCACGAGCATGATGAGTTCACGCCCACCAGCCTTGTTGATGCAACCGGCAGCGACCGTGACATAGACGGCGTGCCCTATATAGAAAAATATAAAAAAGGCGAGGTAGAGTGGGGCCCGCCCTCCAAGCGTACCCATCTGGATCACGGTTACTTCATCTACACCGGCCGCAAAGCAGGATATCCGACCCTGACCGGCAAGACCCTGGTAAAGGCCCGCACCTGGTATTACAACAAAGGCCTCGAGCAGAAAGAGCTGCCCCACTGGAAAGGTACTTTCGATGTGATTAACGCCGCTCTTGCGAAAATCAAAGAAAAATACGGCGATATAGAATACCAATCTGAAAGCAGCATGTTTTACGACAGCATGAAAGAAAAGCTCTGGAGCATGCTCGATGCCGGGTGCGAAACCATCGTGCTGGCCGCCCCCATGGCTATCTACTCCCACTTTGAGGAGTTCAACTCCAGCTTCTACCACAGCATCGAGTACATCCACGAATGGGAGCATGAGCACCCGGGCAAAAAAATCAAAATCATCATGGCCCCGCCCATGGGCAACTTCCAGCCCTTGCGCCAGGCATACCTCGCGATGTTGAAGGACCGCCTGGACACCTTCCCCCAGGGAAGCGACGTGCTGGTAGCCGTAACCGTGCACGGCATGCCCTGGGATCATTTTGGTTGGGAAGCCTGGCTTGAAATGGCGCCTGCCTTCCGCGACATTCTGCATGATGAGATTAAAGAGTTGCTGGCAGCATACTCCTTCGGCCGCGCCGATACCGTTGTCTGCCAGGATGAATTTGCCGGTCCGGTCTGGGACAAGGAAAACAAATACCTCTCTACCAATGAGGCCTACTGGGACGGCATAAATGCCGGCTACGACTATATCATCGGGCTTCCCATCGAGTTTTATGCTGAAAATTCCGACACCCTGTTCCACCATGCTCTGAAAAACTACCACGGCTTCGACGAATATGATGTCTATGAAAAAATCGACTACCCCGACTGGTCCGTTCCCTACACCCAGATCATGACCCAGGGCAAAACAAAGGTTATTTATAACGGCGTTCCGGTCGGTAAATACCAGCACTTTGTTGTGGACGCCTTTTACCAGGCCATCGATTCTGTTCTGTCGCAAGGCGTGCAGGCAGCACAGAAAACCGCAAAAGTCGAATCAATGTAAAATGCGGGGACACAATAAAACCGAACGAGAGAGGGACCAGGCATGACAAACGTTACAACACGCACCGATTTAAAAAGGGCCATTGTTCACGGTGACGACACAATCTGCATCCAGGATCCAAAACTGTGTCATCACGTGCTCACGAGAAAGCAAGCTCGCCCTTTGAGAGATCGCCTGATGATGTTTGCGCTCTATGTGCGGGGATATACAGTAACCGCCAAACGGTCTCACGGTGCAGTGTCCGTGGTGTTTAAAAAAAACGGTTCCGGTATGACGGCAGGCGTATAACCATGCCCTGGAACATGAAAATATTTTCATAGCATGTAACCAGTTACTATTATGTTTACAAGAGGAGAGATGTCATGAGTGACAAACCAAAAGTATTAGTATGCGGCGGTACCGGCTACATCGGCGGCCATGTTATTGACGGGCTGAAAGAGCATGGATACTGGGTGCGCGCCCTGGCCCGCAACCCGAAAAAACTGGACGGCAAAAACGTCGATGATACTTTTGTCGGCGAAGCCACAAAGGCGGAAACCCTTAAGGGTCTCTGCGACGGGGTCGACATTGTTTTTTCATCAATCGGATTTCATTCCGGCAGCAAAAAACCGACCCTGTGGGATATCGACTACCAGGGCAACCTCAACATCCTGGAAGAGGCCCGGAAGGCCGGGGTAAAACACGTTATTTTCATCTCCACCATGGGCGGCCCGGCCATGGCTCAGCACAGCGATTTGGCTCTGGCTCGCGAAAAAGTCATAGACTGGCTGAAAGAATCGGGGCTTAACTACACGGTTTTTCGCCCCACCGGCTATTTTAACGACATTACCTTTATCTTCGATAAAATTGCGGCCAAAGGAGAGATAACCCTTTACGGCAATCCCGATGTCAGAATGAACCCCCTGCATGCCCGTGACTTTGCCGACCTGGTTATCAAGGCCATTGAAACACCGGAATGGATCAACATCGAAAAGGATGTGGGCGGCCCCGAAATTTTTACCCGACGCCAGCTGGCCGAAATGGCCTTCAGGGTTCTGGGCAAGGAACCCAAGATCAAGGTAGCTCCCCTGTGGCAATTTGCCATCATAATGAACGTAATGCGGTTCGTTAATTTCAACATATACCACCTGTTTAAATTCCTGCACTTCACCTGGGACACCCCCTGGATGGCGGCAACCAAAAACGGCAGCAGGAAGCTGGAAGACCACTGGATAAGCCTGAAAGACCAGGGCGTTGCCGGCACCGGCAGCACCGCCCAAGGTCTGTAACCACATAGAGACTGCCAGGAGTGAAGGAGCGCCGCCTACTGGGATTCGTGGCGCTCCTTCACTCCCCCTCTCCCCGAGCATACCCTTACAAAATCTTTTTTGCTCCTTCAGTACTGCACTATCAGTTTCCTTGATTTTTCATGCGGCTTGTTTTACTATTCAAAAAGACTAGGATTACCGCAAGGCGGCTGTTCTTAGGTAGCCCCTAGGATGGCTTGAAAACTATACACTTCAGTGTATGCTGTAGTGATTAATAAAAGCGTTTACCGTTGATTATCAACGGGATTTCTAATTCCCATTGCAACGCAGCCGAGTGCAACGATTTCAGGAGGAGATAAGGGTCGACATGTTTGAGCCCCGCTTTTCAGGGGCGAGTTTGTTGACCCGCCGACTGAAATCGTTGCACTCGGCTGCGTTGCAATGGGATTAAGAAAGCCCGTAACTAACCAACAGTAAATACTTCTATTGCCCAATACTGCATATGCTATGGTAGTGATTATCGGCCACCCTTTGGGTGCTTCATAATGCCTCGCCATATGGGTGAGGATAATGACTAAGTGGAAGATGCGGGACGATGCCTTTGGGGTGAGTAGGTATCGTGAAGGTGTGTGCTGCGTCAGGTGCAGCCCTGGATAAAAATATTGTTTTTACCTGAAAACTTGGCTTCGTACAGAAGCTTATCCGTTGCATGGATCAGCTCTTCTATTTCTTCCGCATCACCGGGAAACGAAGAAACCCCACCGCTTAAGCTCGGATTAAAACTGTTCAGGTTAACTGCGGCAAAGTCCTTGAGAATTCTCTTCGAGAGCGGCACCACGCTTTTAGGAGTTGTTTCGGGCATGATGACGGCAAACTCGTCTCCACCGATGCGGCATACGGTGTCTTCCTTGCGCGTATGCTTGAGCAGGATCTGTCCCAGCTCTTTCAGAACGCCATCGCCTGCGGGGTGTCCATAGTTATCGTTGATTGTTTTAAAATCATCTATGTCGATTATCAACAACGAGAACTCCCGCTCATACCGTTTGGCCTGATTATACTCCCTGGTGAGCATTATATGAAAATACCGTTTATTGTACACATTGGTAAGATCGTCCATCAACACCATTTTGGTTGTTTTTAAAAACAGTTTAAACTCGATGATTTTCGGGTTTTTTATTTGTTTGTTGAAATGTGTGAAATAGTCGAGCATGGCCACCCTGAAATCAATTTTGCGGCCCAGCTTTTTCGACATGGTCTCTTTGTGGGTAATGATTTTATCCCATTCGTTTTTGGCGGTGTTTGGTTCGAACTCAAGTTCGGTTAATATCTGAAGAATATTTGCGTAGACTTCCTCTCCGTCATTCATTTCAAGTTTGCTGAGCTTCCTTAAAAACTGTTTCTCGGAGTATGTAGCATCATCAAAAAGATCGGAGAGGACCATTTTGTTGTAGCTGTCATTCATGATATAATCATCGTCGTGCATGGTGGTAGCTCCTTAACAGTGTACGACAGGCTTTTTTTCGATGGTACCTGTTTTACGAGTCCGGTTCGGTATGTACTGGAAAAAATAACGACAGGCTGTTGCAATGTGGTGTTTTTTATATCACCTTATAAAATTAATTGCAATAGTAATTAATTGTAGTTTATAAGCTAATAATGCAACGTTTATGTAAGGACGCTCCGTGACCGGGCCGTTGAGCCTACCGGACGTTTTGATTGCAGCATGGTGAGTAAGAACGCATCCGAGGAGATAATTGTATGAAATTTGTCCGTTTTTGCCGAAACGACGAAGTGGTGTACGGGGTTGTTGATAAGGATTGTGTGCGGGAAATCGAGGGGGATATTTTTTCAGATTGCCGGGCGCTGGAGCACCGCTATCCACTGGAGGAATGCAGGCTGCTTGCTCCCTGCAGCCCCTCCAAGATAGTCGCCGTCGGTTTGAATTACCGGACCCACGCCGAAGAACTCAAGATGGAAATTCCGGAGGAACCCCTGTTGTTTTTAAAGCCCCCTACGGCGGTTATCGGTCCGGGAGAGCCGATTTGTTTTCCGGACATGTCTCAGCGGGTCGACTACGAGGCCGAACTGGGTGTTGTTGTGGGCAGAACCTGTCGGCAGGTATCGCTGCAGGACGCCCCTGATGCGGTTTTCGGCTATACCTGCTTCAACGATGTGACCGCCCGTGACCTGCAGCAGAAAGACGTGCAATTTACCCGCAGCAAGAGTTTCGATACGTTTGCACCGATGGGACCCTGGATCGAGACCGATACAGACCCCGACTCTCTTCTGGTTGAAAGCTTCCTGAACGGTGAAAAGCGCCAGTCCCAGAGAACCGGTGATCTGATTTTTCCGGTCTATGAACTGGTGTCGTTTATTTCGCGCGTTATGACGCTCTATCCGGGCGACGTGATTGCAACCGGTACGCCGTCGGGAATCGGCCCGATGCAGGTGGGAGATGAAATCGAGATTCGGGTTGAGGGAATCGGATCGCTCAAGAACACGGTTGTACGGCAGTAAAAAGAGACCCCTTAGATGTTGTGAACTGCAAAAAAGCCTCCGGACGATACCCGGAGGCTTTTTTTGTTTATGCTATGGAGTGTTTGCTAAAAATCATCCATATCCGCAGTGTCCAGCGGAAGGATGTTTCCTGCTGCCGGGTGTGTATGTACACCGGGCCCGGTCTGTTCCATACGCCGATTTTCAAGGTGCTTCGCTTGTATGCCGGTACCAGTGCGGTGCATATCGATGTTTGCTCCATTTATCATTTTAAAAAGT
>JANQGV010000140.1 GCA_028282925.1 Thermodesulfobacteriota bacterium | reverse complement strand
CGCCATGCAGCAACAGGCCGCCGATACCGGGCACAACGTCCAGGATATCGGTGTTTACCTGCAGCCCATTGAAAACGGCCGTGCAGCGCACCTTGAATTCAGTATTCCGTACTGTCCCGATGATACTGAAGAGTGTGCCCGGGTCAGGGAGCTGCATCGCTCTGCCGGTGAAAAAATGTATTCTCTGGGCGCGGTTTTCACCAGGGCCTACGGCGATTGGGCCCGGATGGTTTGCGGCAGAAACGCCGTGCAGCACAGCACGGCCAAAATGATTAAAGAAATTATAGACAAAAACAATATCATGAACCCGGGTAAGCTCGGGCTGTAGGCGTAAAGGGGGCCGACACCATGAGTCTGGAAAAATATCGTTGGGACCTGGTCAATTGCGAACGCTGTTCAATGTGCAAGTGGCAGCATCCCTGGAGAGTTAAAAGCAGGGAGCGTGCCGTAGTATGTCCTTCCATGAAAAAATATCACTTTGATGCCTACTCGGCCCAGGGCCGCTTCGACCTTGCCCGCGCCCTGCTGGAAGGCGAGCTTGAGCTGAGCAGCAAAGCCATTGAAGTAATCTACACCTGTACCCTGTGCGGGGCCTGTGATGTTACCTGTAAATTCACCCGCGATATGGAGCCCCTTGAGGTTCTGCACGAACTGCGGAAATACTGTGTTGAGCAGGGCAAAGGACCCCTGCCGGGCCATATGCCGGCTGTTGACAGCATCAGGAAAAACAAAAACCCCTGGCTTCAGCCCGCAGCACGACGAGGACACTGGGCCCGCAAGATGCAGGTCAAAGACCTGAACAAGGAAAAGGCCGACGTTCTCTACTTTGCCGGATGCACATACTCATATAACGCCAACCTGCAGGATGTGGCCCGGTCCACCCTGCGGATTTTGCAGGATGCGGGTGTTGATGTGGGCATCCTCGGTAAAAATGAAAGCTGTTGCGCCAGCCCGGTCGTCAAAGTCGGTATGTACGACATGTTTAAAGAGCATGCTGCAAAAAATATTGAACATTTCAACAACCTGGGCATTAAAACCGTGGTGACGTCCTGCTCCGGATGCTACGGGGTCTTAAAAAGCCAGTATCCCGCGGTCGGCGCCATGAACTTTGAAGTCAAGCACAGCATTGAATACTTTGACGAGCTTATCAGGGACGGCAAGCTGCGGTTTACCCGGGAAGTCCCGTTGAAAGTCACCTGGCACGATCCCTGCCATTCGGGTCGTGGCGGTGAAACCCAGGACCTGTGGGAAGGCAAACGCATCAAATGGGGTCTTTCCGATCCTCCCCGCCGAAGAAACTATGGAACCGAAGGTGTTTACGATGCGCCGCGCAATGTGTTGAAAGCGATCCCCGGCATACAACTGCGGGAAATGGAACGCATCCGTGAATTTTCATGGTGCTGCGGGGCCGGCGGCGGTGCAAAGTCGGCCTTTCCCGATTTTGCCGTTGCCACGGCCCGCGAGCGGGTGCAGGAAGCCAAGGAAACCGGTGCCGGTGCTCTTGTCACAAGCTGTCCCTGGTGTGAATCAAACCTGCAGGACGGCATTTACGCCGACGGGGGCGGGCTTGAAATGCTGAGCCTGGTACACATTATTGAGAGGGCATTGTAGGCCGACGGGGAGTGCAGCCGATGGTTTCTGAGACGGCTGCCGCAGCACAATGCTTCGCGGCGTGTGGGGCCGACAGGCACACCGTAATGAAGAAAGGTGGACGCAGTCCCGATATGACCGCGAGCAGTAAACATCCTCCGGCAGTCTCCCGTAAACATATTTTTTCATAAGGGGTATGACATATGATAAAGACGCACAAGACCTATGTTTCCGCAATCATCGCATCTCTCATAGTGCTCTCCTTTGCCGGGGGCATGGTGTGGGCAAAAACGGATGCCGGTGAAAAAAAAGAGGGACCCGCAAAAAAAATAGGGGCTGATATCGGCATCAGCAAAGACCATCCTGAAATTGCTCGGGGTGTAACCTGTGTTGACTGTCATGAAATCAACCTTGATGCTGCAACAACCGCAACAGAGGTATGGCTGCGGGGTGATTACCTGAAATATACCGCCGGGGAAGGCGGCATGCCGCAAAAACAGCTCAAGGATGAAATCAACAACATAATCGGCGGCCGGAAACAGAATAAAACATTTGTCCTGGCAACCTGTATCAACAACACCCCGCTTTCCACAACGGCCGATTTCATGCTGGACCCGGAAACGATGACCATTTATGGAATGCATGAAAAAAGCACGACAAAGCTGTTTCACATTCAGCAGAATGAACGCGTAAGCCTCAACTGGCACGAGGATTTCAAATCATGGGGAAAAACACTGTGCATGCAGTTTATCGGGCGGGCCGAACTTTTAAAAGGGTCGGACCCGGAGTTTGAGCGGGTTCTGCTGGAATGTATTCCCTATGAGGAACTGGCTGGCGCCATGAATCTGGAGCTGCCGCAGGCCCGGGAGATGGTGAAGAAAGGAATGCTGATGAGCAAAATCACGGTTGACCGGGTGACGGTGAATAATTCTGCATTTGAAAAAAAAGGGTTTCGCAGGTACCAGCAATGGCTGCGGAAAAAAAGATAAGAACACGGACGAAATCGTCGATGTGAAAGGTGCATGAAAAATGACATACGATGTTGCTGTTGTCGGGGCCGGACCGGCCGGCCTGCACGCGGCAAAGTGGGCCGCCAAGGGCGGGTTGCGGGTCGCGCTCATTGAGAAACGCCGGGACATTTCCAAAATCACACGCTATTGCAGTGAACACATTATCCTGGACAAGAACTATAATGGCGACACCATTATTGTGGAGCCGGGGGCGCCGGAGGAGGGACCCCACAGAATTGTTCCGGCCAATAATAAGAACAAGATCAGGTCTGAGCGTTTCGGCTGGGAGGTGACCTGTAACGGCCCCCTCTGCCCCTGCCTGGATAAATATTACTACTCGTCCGAACTGGAACACAATGCGCATTTTGCCTGGCCGGACGGAAAACCCCTGGCCTGGAAATACGACAAGGGCGGTCTGCAGCAGCAGTTGCTCGAAGAGGTCCTGGCCCTGGGGGTGGAGTTTGTAAGCGGAACAACCTGCTATGAGGCCCGTGACAGCGAAGCAGAATCCGGTGTGCTTTTGAAGTGTGTCCGGCAGGGGAAACGCTTTACCCTGTCGGCCAAAAAGCTGCTGGCTGCCGACGGCGCCAGCGCCCAGATTGCCCAGAGCATGGGCATTAACGAGGGCCGCATGTTTTTTGCCCAGGCGCCCGTGGTTGCTGTTTATATGTCAGGTGTCAAAGAGTATAACCTCAATCACTGGGTCGGCTACTGGGGTGCCTGCTACGGGTCGAACTATGCTCCGCTCATCGGTACGGGCCCTCACAATCATTTTGACTGGGCCGACCTGATCATGGTCGGAACCGAAAAACAGCGGCCGCTGGAACTGTTTGAGTACTTTACCACCAAAAGCCCGGTGGCGTGGAAGTTCGAGAACGCCAAGGTTGAAGCAATGCACAGTTGCACAACCAAGGCATTTGCCCCGCTCAAAAAACCGTATCGCGGCAACACCCTTGTTATCGGCGATGCCGCGGCCTTTGTCGAGGTTCAGGCCCAGGGAGCGCTCAGTTGCGGGTTCTGTGCGGCTGATGCGGTACTGAAAGAACTGGATGGAAAGCCCGGGTTTGAAGAGTACACCAAAACGTGGCTTGAGACCTTTGAGTTCAACGACGACGGTATGATGCAGGTAACAACCGGGTATGCCCTGATACCCTATTACACGGATGAGCAGGTTGTGTACCTGTTTTCACTGCTTGACGGCGTTACCATGGACGGTAGTTGGAGCCAGTATGAATCTCCACGTCTGATTTGGGGCGAAATTCACAAGCACGATGATCGCATTCAAAAAGAGCGGCCGGACGTCTGGGAGAAAATACAGAAACAGCAGGCCCGCACGCTTGGCGACTGACATGTTGCGCACTTTAGGTTTTCACCGGTGGACGGCCGCAGGCACCGGATGAAACCGGATTGGAAAGGAATTGCTCGTGAAAAACAGCAGCAGGCACAAACGACACCAGGATATCATGAATGGTTTTCAGGCGTCCATCGGCGCGGCCAATGTAAAGGATAATCCGGCAACGCTGAATGCCTATTTCGGTGATTTTTTGCCGCCGAAAACAATCGGTATGAGCGTACCCCCCGAATTTGTGGTAATGCCGTCCAGCACCAAAGAGGTGCAGGCCGTGGTCAAGGTGTGTAACCGGTATAAAATGCCTTTTATTCCGGTGGGCTCCAACCAGTGGTCTCTCACCAGTGCCCCCAACCGGCCGCATACGGTCATTATTGATTCCAAGCGTATGGCCGACATTGTAGAAATAGACGAGAAGAACATGTATGCGGTTATCGAACCGTACTGTACCCTG
>JANQGV010000323.1 GCA_028282925.1 Thermodesulfobacteriota bacterium | reverse complement strand
ATGCCCGGCCGGGGGGCCTTTGCCGGGTCGGCATATGCGCCGTTTTTGTATAAGTAATCCAGGGCCTCATCGCCGTCGCCGCAGCGGAAAACGGGGTTGGCAAGGCCGGCTTTCTTAAATGCCCGCACGGTGGCTTCATAGTCTTCGTTGCTGTCTTCAACAATCAAAATTGGATGTTCAGGATGTACTTTCACGTTTTTTCCCTTCTATGGTGAAATAAAAGGTTGTTCCTTCGCCCGGGACCGACTCGATCCAGATGCGACCGTTATGGCGCTCGATGATTTTTTTGACAATCGTCAAACCGGCTCCGGTTCCGCCGTCGAATTTGTCGCGTGCATGCAGGCGCTTGAATATTTTAAAAACAGCGTCCCGGTGCTTTTCCCGGATCCCGATTCCATTGTCCCGCACATATAAAACAGGTGCCGATACCGTGTCATATTCAGTATACCCGATTTCAATCCATTTTTCTTCTTTATCATTATACTTCATGGCATTTGATATGAAGTTTCTGTACACTTCCTGGATGCGGGTGGTATCGCAGTAGAGGTTCGGCAACGGCCGGGGAACGCGCACGTCGACTCCCTGTTCTTCAAGCCGGATTTTCAAGGTTTCGATCACATCGCGAACCAGTGTGTTCAAGTCGGTTTCATGAAAGGAGAGGTCAAGCCGCCCGACCCGTGAATATTCAAGGAGGCTTTCTATAAGGGCTTCCAGGCGTTTGGTGAGGGTGGTGAGGGTTCTCAGCATGCGACCGCCTTCCGCATCAAGCTTATCTTCATAGTCTTCAATGAGGAAAGAAGCGTAGTTATGAATACCCCTGAGCGGTTCCTTCAGGTCGTGGGACGCGATATAGGCAAAGTCGTTCAGGTCCTGGTTGCTTTGTTCGAGTTCACGGGCGAATTCCTGGATTTTTTGTTCGGCCTCCTTACGGTCGCTGATATCAAGGGCCATGGAGAACTTTACATCCCGGCCGTCGGACCATTTGATAATGCGGTCATGCACCATAAAATGCCTTGAAAGGTGTTTGCTGAAGAATTCCCACCGGTAGGTTTTCTCGGGATCTTCCGCCAGCAGGTTTTTCGTGCAGAAGTCGCAAGGGCATGAAAATCCCATCAGTACGGTATAGCATTTGCCGTCTATGGTTTCGATGTCAAGCATCTCCCGCATATAGCGGTTGATGAACAGGAGATCGTAGGTTGTGGTATCGACAACATAAATAGCGGCGTTGATACTGTCGAAAATGGACAACAACTGCTTGCGTTCATTGTTCAGCATGATGTTGGTGCGTTTGCGCATCAGGGCTTCGATAAAGGGCAGCGCAAGGGCCTCAATGTCACGGGCATCGTCTTCCGTATACCCTCCCGGCCGGTTTGCCAGGGAAATAATGCCGAAAGCCCTCTCATCATAGATCAGGGGCACTCCCAGGTAGGCATCTATGGGGGGGTGGCCTTCAGGCGTACCGAGGCTGTCCGGATGAGAAGCCGGTTCGTTGGCGATCAGTGAGGTCTTTTCCTTGATAACACGACACCAGAAGCCTTTCAGGGGAAGGTCATTGGTCAAACGAGCTTTGTCGGATTCCGGCATGCGGCAGGAAGTCCATCCGAGATCGCTGAGGGCAATGGTGCCGATTGTGCCCCGGTCATTGATCTCGCCGATCCAACCGAACCGGCTCCCGGTGATTTTTTCGGCAACGGTGAGACAGGTGCGGGCCACGTCCTCTGCGGTTTCGCAGGCGATCATTTCCTGGAAAACGTTGTTGATGGCCTCCAGAACCGCACTTTGACGTTTGATTTGTATTTCCGCCCGGCGGCGTTCGGTGATGTCCCGGATAATACCCACTGCGCCTACCGAATCGCCGCTTTTGTCATATAAAAGAACCATGTTTGCTTCAATCGGCAGGAGCATACCGTCGGCATGCTGGAAGTATGCTTCCCAGTTGCGAATCATGCCCTGGTCGAGAAAACATCGCATGCTGTAATAGTTTTTATCAATACAGTCCTGGTCGATTATGACCTGCTCGCCGGCGGTTGATCGATATGTTCCCGGCCTGGACGGTGTGTATATCGTGGCCGATTGTCCGATAATATCGGCCTGTTGCATACCGAGCATGGCGGTAAAGGCCTTGTTGGCCCGCACGACGGTACCGTGTTCATCGGTGATTATAATTGCGTCGAGGGAGTCCTCGATAACGCCGGTCAACTGGTCGCGGGTGGTCCGCAGCGCTTCTTCGGCTTTTTTGCGCTCAGTGATATCGCGGATAATGGCACAGTAGAAACGGTTCTTTCCGATTGTGCCGGAGGAGAGGGACATCTCCAGCGGGAAAACCGTGCCGTTTTCTCTTTTGCCGTGGGCTTCAAATGTTTTTTCAAAAACAGGTTCCCCGGCAACACGATTGATTTTTTTAAAATGCTCTCTGTCGGACGCGCGAAACTCCTCGGGTACCAGCATGCCGGTATGATTGCCGATCAATTCTTCCGGCTCGTACCCGAACATTTCCCTGACGACCTGATTGGCAAATATGATGTGATTGGAGGTGTTGCTGAGCACGATGGCATCGGGGGCGGTTTGAACCAGTATGCGAAAGCGCTCTTCGCTGGCCCGCAGGCGGTCTTCAGCCACTTTCTGGTCGGTGATGTTTTCATAACAGCCCAGGACCCCGGTAGTTTCATGATGGATGTTTTTCAGAGGTATTTTGCTGGCCTTGAGCCAGTATGTCTGGCCGTCCGGGTATACCTGGGGCGCTTCATAATTAAGCTGTGGTTTTCCGAAACCCAAAATGGTATCGTCGTCGGCCCTCAGTTGTTTTGCCTGTTTGAACCAGGGCAGGTCATAATCGGTGAGCCCGATAATGTCGCTGGTTGCTGCAAGCCCGGCGTCTTGGGCGAATTGCCGGTTGCATCCCATATACACCGATTCTCTGTTTTTCCAGAAAACCCGTACCGGTATGGTGTCCAGTACTATCTGAAGCATGTTTTGAGATGCTTTTAATTCGTGTTCGGTTTGAATCCGCATATCGATTTCATCTTCAAGCTTTTTCTTTGAGGTCCGCAGGGAAGCATTGAGGTACATACCGTATGACAGAAACGTGAGAATAATGACGCTGAGCAGCAGGAAAATCAAAATCCAGGGCCGGTATTGCCTGAAAATGCTTTTGACGGTGATCGTGCCGGAACGCCTGAAAGGACCGTAACGCAGTTTCTTCAGACAATCCCGCACCGGTTGGTAGTTGAGCGGGATGGTCCAGCCGTCAAGGCCGGCGGTAACCGCCGCCAGATGATCGGGCTCCATGGAAAGAAGAGAGGTAACTACTTTTTCCGCTATGCTGTTGGGGGTGCCGCTTAATTTGGCAATGGGCCACTCGGGATATGCGCGGGTGGAATGCAACAGGGGATAACATACCTCGTCGGACTCCCGATCCGGCAGGATGTGCAGGTCATTGATGCTTATTTTGCCTTCCTGCTGCATGCTTTCAAGGATACCGGTACGTACCGTGCCGGCGGCAACACGTCCGTCCAGAACAGCGTAGACAACACTGTCGTGGGTTCCGCTGAAAGAAAGGTCTGAAAAAGCACGGTAGGGATCAATGCCGCGAGACTGTAATTCATACCGCGCCATCAGCCATCCGCCGAATGAGTTTTCCTTGACCGCCATAAATGATTTGCCTTTGAGATCATCCCACGTGCGAAGCGCCTTGTTTGATCGACGGGTGAAAACAACCCCGGCGGAGGTGGTGTAGGAGCGGTCCAGGATATTTTTTTTCAGCGTGGCAATGCGCTGAACATTGTAGTACATGCTGAGTTCGACATACAGGGCGGGGTTTACAATGATGAAATCAACGGATTCCTGTTCGATGGTGGTATAAATCTCTTCAAAATCCAGGGGAACAACCTGAAAGCAGGCATCGTCGATTTTCATCGACAGGTATTTGGCGGTCTGTTTCCACTGTTTCAGGCAGGCAGGCTTTCCCCGTTTGGCAAGTACTCCGATCCGGAACTCATCTTCCGCTGAAGCCCGCCCCTGGAAAAACATCAGGATAACCAGTGCCGCCAGCAGACGTGCAATCGTGTTTGCATACGAAGAGGGCGCCCCGATCCGGCAGCGACCCATTACCACGGTGAGCAGATTTCCTGAAACTGTGTACGGTATGGATTGCACGTTATTGACGCTCCGCTTGTTGTATCAGCACGAAGAAATAGGTAACATTACTTAGGCCTATGTGAGTACCATACTTTTTTGCGTTATTGTACCATTTTATCAATTTTTTGAACCAGTTCCGGCGGCACGCTTATGCCCAGTGCGGAGGCAGTGGAGCTGTTCAGCATCGTTACCCCTTTCTTCGCGGTTCTCACCGGCAGGGTCGCAATGTCTGCACCGTCGAGGAGGGCAAGCGCCATGCAGCCCGCTTCATAACCATGCTCAATGCCCGATTCAACAACGCCGCAGAGCAATCCGTCCTGTATCCCAAAATCAAAAAAGCCGACCGTTGGGATGGTGCAGTTTTGAATGGTCCATTTCATGAGCCGGGACGGCTCCATAACCGTGTTTTGCGCCGCTTGAACGGTATGGTAGGTATAGATACATAATGCGTCGGCATCGGTATTGTATTGCTTGATTCTTTTTTGCCACAGGGAAAAGGTATCTATGGACCGCAAATCAAGGACCTTAACATCGACCGACTGGTCGCTGATATAATCGAGGCTGGTGGTCGATGTTATGCTTCGGTCGCTGATGACGGCGATTCGTCTGATGCCGGGATATATCCGTTTTAGAAACGTAATCGAGTCGTGAAAGTGGGGCCGTTCGACGATGCCGGTTACATTCGACGCCGGAAGGCCGTAATCGTCGGGATTGCCGTTCACACCGCAGAAGACAAACCACGGCTTTCCGTCAAGGTACTTGCGGGTAACAAACACCTGGGCGTTATCGTCGGCGGCAATGACCACATCAGGCTGCCAGGTGTCGATTTTTTCCTGTGCCGTTCGGCCTGCGATTTTTTTCCAGACAAATGACGGCTGGCGTTTTGTATCCATGTATACAATATCGAGTCGGATCGACCGGCCTGCAAGAGCCTTTTTTACACCTGCGGTTATCGCCCGGCACCATTTGTATTCGGCATGGTAACTGTGTACAAGAAGCACCTTGTGCTCCCCGGCACGGGCATCGGTGCCGCAAAGAACCAGTATGATACCCAGGAGAAGCGCAGGGAAAAATACCTTGTTTTTCATAGCAGCACCGTCCTTTTCTGTACTATTCCGATGTCAGTCAAGCTCTTCAGAGGCCGTTGTTTTCTGCGCGTTCTGCAATGTGAAGTAAAACGTGGTGCCTGTATCCGGTTCCGATTCAACCCATATGCGGCCCAGGTGGCGTTCAATGATTTTTTTCACGATGGGTAATCCGGCTCCGGTGCCGCCGCCGAATTTTTCACGGGCATGCAGGCGTTTAAATATTTTGAAAATCGCCTCCTGGTGTTTTTGCGGTATGCCGATTCCGTTGTCCCGCACATAGAGTACCGGTACCTGTAAGGAGGGCCGGTCCTCATAGCCGATTTCAATCCATTTTTCATTTTTATCGTTGTATTTCATGGCATTGGTGATCAGGTTTCGAAATACCTCCTGAATGCGGGTGGCATCGCACTGAATCGTCGGCAGGGGGTGGGGTATGCGAATGTCAATGCCTAATTCAGTAAGCCTGATTGTAAGTGTTTCAACAACATCGGCAACCAGGGCATTTAAATCGGTTTCACGGAATGAGAGGTCTAAACGGCCCATCCGGGAATATTCCAGCAGACCCTCGATAAGTGTTTCAAGGCGCTCGGAAAGGGTAGTGAGGGTGGTAAGCATCCGGTTGCCTTCAGCGTCCAGCTTCTCTCCGTAGTCTTCGATCAAAAACGAAGCATAGTTGTGGATACCGCGAAGCGGTTCTTTCAGGTCATGGGACGCTATATAGGCAAAATCGTTCAGTTCCTGGTTGCTGCGCTCGAGATCTGCTGCAAATCGGCGAATTTTTTGTTCATTCTGTTTACGATCGGTGATGTCAAGAGACATGGAAAACTTTGCGCTCCTTCCGTCGGACCACTTTATCATTCGATCGTGCACGATAAAGTGCTTATCAAGGGCCGGGCTGTAGTATTCCCAGCGATAGGTTTTAGCCGGGTCTTCGGCAAGAAGTTTTTTGGTGCAAAAATCGCAGGGCGCTGCAAAACCCATCATGACTTCATAGCATGTGCCTTGTTCAGGATCAATGCCCAGGGTTTCGCGCATGTAGCGGTTGACGAAAAGGAGTTGATACGAATCCGTATCGATAACATATATGGCGGCATTCATGCTGTCGAAAATAGAGAGCAGCTGTTTGCGTTCAGTGTCAAGGGTTATGGTGGTCCTTTTCCGCATCAGGGCTTCCATGTAGGGCAGGGCCAGGGTTTCAATATCGCGGACATCGGCCTCGGTATATCCCCCGGACTTGTTGGCAAGAGCAATAAGCCCGAACGGCTTGTCTTCATAAAAGAGGGGGACCCCCATAAAGGTTTCAAGGGGTGGATGGCCTTCGGGGACGCCGGTACTGTCGGGGTGCTTTGATGGATTGTCGGTTTTCAGTGATGCTCCGTTTTTGAGTACGCTGCCCCACAACCCCTGCAGGTGCAAGTCTGTTATGAGCCGTCCCTTGTCCGATTCAGGTATGCGGCAGGCGTCCCACCCGGGGTCGCTGAGCGCAATGGTATCGAGGGTGCCGGTTTCATTCAGTTCGCCGATCCAGCCGAATCGACTTTTGGTGAGTTTTTCGGACAGCGCGAGGCAGGTCCGGGCAACATCCTCATCGGTTTCGCAGGTTATCATTTCCTGGAAAACGGTGTTGATGGCTTCAAGCACGGCACTTTGCCGCATGATTTGCAGTTCGGCTTTGCGGCGTTCGGTGATGTCCCTGATAATCGCAACCGATCCTATCAGTTGTTGCTCATCCTGCAGCACCACCATATTTATATCAACCGGTATAACCATGCCGTTTTTATGCACTAAGTGGGTTTCCCAGTTTTGCACCGATCTCTTCTGGTCGAGAAAAACAGTTATTTTAGCGTGTGCGGCTTTCCTCAGGGTGTCATCTACTTGAAACCGCTCGCCTGCAGTCGATTCGTATTCTCCGATTCTGTAGGGGATAAAATTGCTGATCAATTTCCCGATACTTTCTTCTTCAGGGAAACCGAGCATGGTGGAAAATGCCTTGTTGGCCCGGTTGATAACACCGGCGGAGTCGGTGACGATGATGCAATCGATGGAATCGGCGATGATTTTGTCAAGCTGGTCCCGGGTAGCGCGCAGCTCTTCATTTGCGGCCCGCAGTTCCTGTGTGCGCTGTTCTACAAGGTCTTCCAGCCGGTCGCGGTGCATTTTCAATTGATGCTCACGGTCCTGGATCTGACCGAGCATTTCATTGAAACCGTCGATCAGTATGCCGATTTCATCATCACTGTCTTTTGCGGCCCGCAGGGAATAGTTTTTGTCCTGGGAAACGGCCCCGGCAATGTCGGTAAGTCTTAAAATCGGGAGGGTGATGATGCGCTGTAACCGATTGGAAAGCACAAACGCAACCCCACACGAAACGAGTATCAGGAAAAGGGTCAGGGCGCCGTAATGCCTGAGCCTTGAAGCAAATTCGCTCAACTCGTATTTAATATAGATAGAACCAATTGTTTCGTCATTGAGCACAATGGGATGAAACGCGGTAAGATAGTTTTTTTTAAAACGGACTCCCGACCCCATTTCCGGCACCGGTCCGGCATGGGGTTCCCAGCCTGCTTTTACATATTGGGCGAACAGCGTATCGTCCCGATCCAATATGCAGGCATAAGCCACATTCTGTTCTGTTTTTAAGGATGCAAGAATGTCCTGAGCGGCAGGTTCGTCACCAAAAAGCAGTGCAGCCCGGCTGTTTTTACCCACAATTTGGGTCAGGGTGTCCAACGCATGGGATATGGTGTTGCGGTAATTGTAATAATCGGTGAAAATGACCGGTGCGGCAAAAATGCAGATAACCGCCAGGCAAATAATCATCAAAATTATTCGCAGTTTGGTTTGAATTGATGTGTTACGCAGCAGCTTTGTAATCATGGATCTCACATCTTACTATTGCGTATCCGGTCATCTTGTTATTTTCGCCAGTCGCAGTAACTCCGAACTGATTTTCAGCCGGGCCCGTTCGGCGGCGGTTATGTTTATTTCAAAGCGAAGCCTCGTTCCTTCGGGGTAGAAATGTATGATGCCGCCGGCTTTTTTACAGCGGTCGGTTTCGCCGATGGTCAGTATGTTTTCCGTCTGCAATGCCGGTAAAGCCTTTTGCAGCAGTGCTTCGTCCTCTGAGCTGAAAAAAACCACATGACTTTTCTTGAGTCGTGCATCAGTTGTGTACTGTTCAATGATAAGGGGCCGGCCTTTGATTTTTTTGCCTTTCAAAGTATTGAATGCTGAAACAATATCCGGCGTGGACCCGATTGTAATAATGATGGGACTGTGAGGTGACGGGAATGCAGATTCAGGGTAACTTATGAATTTGAGGAAGTTGTAAATAAAGGCTGCTTTGGCACGGTATTCGATGTTTTTTGCCGATTGTGCATACGCGTTGTCAAATGAGACGTCCAGGCACAGAAATAGAAGAACAATGCACAATGCTGATTGTGTTCTATTCAGATGCCGGTTATGTGTATGCGTCATAACAAGTGCTTTTTTGGATTAATGAAGAACACTCATGAGTACTTTCCCATAAGTACTCTTCTTTTTTTATAGAATACCTGTTGAAAGTATCAATAATCGTTTTCGGAATAAAATTTTAAATTGTTTAAAAAATAATTAAAGGCGGCCTTGTATTTTATGCAGGATATTCTATTATGGAGGTATAAATCTAAATTATTTGAACAAAAAGGGTATAAAATTATATCAAAATTATTGATATTGATTAAGATTCTTGTCAGTTACGGTCTGTAATGTTTTGACGCATTCAGTGTGAGGAGCGCTGCATGAGTTTCGGAAGACATACAGGAGTGACCTGCATTTTGTCCTTTATCGTTGGTGTGGTGTTTTTATCAGGCCCTGTCCGGGCCTCCGACCCGGCATCCCGGGGAAGCTTTCTTCAGGACAACATCTCCATACATGGATTTTTTCGCCAAAGAATTTCCTTCAACATGGAAAATCCGATAGAAACGGCACGGGATGACCGTTATGACATATCCATGCTGCGCAGCACCCTGTACGTTGAAGCAAATGCCCGCTTCAACCGGCTGGGCATAACGGCCATCACCCGCTTTGATTGGGAGTATATGACCCGGTATCTCAGGCGGTTGGACCGTATGACGTCCCGGCATCTCCGGGGTGAATACGATTCTTATGATATCCGGGAACTGTATGCCGATATGTACCTGTTTAAAGACCGCCTTTTTTTGCGCATCGGCAAGCAGCAGGTGGTATGGGGAAAAACCGATTTTTTCCGCGGGCTTGATATTATCCATGGATTCGACTACCGCTGGAGAAGCTTTCTTGAGCCTGAAAACGAGCTTGTCCGCAAACCGCTCATCCTGATCAATGCCGAACTGCAGGTGCCGGAACTGGACGGATCATTGCAGGTTGTTGTACGGCCCGGGCTCGATCGTAAACAGGACATCGGCAATACCTACGATGCCTTCGGCGGCCGCTGGGCCAACCAGCCCAACAAGGGGGTCAATTCCCTGGACAGCCTGCGCTATAACCTGGAACATTTCGAAGGCGACCGGGACGACTGGACCTATGGTATCCGTTGGAGCGGGCGCATTGCGGGCATCGAGTACTCACTAAACTATTTGCGGACATTCAACAATGATCCGGTAGTCAATCCCGCTGCAGCTATCGGCGGCGACCCGCTGCATGAAGGCCCGGAGAACGATTTTGCCGAGTTTATCTACCCCCATGTGGATATTGTGGGCTTTACGATAAACTATTACATCTCCCGTTTTGATATCATCGTGCGGGGAGAATTCAGCTATACCTGGGACCAGCCGTATAATTTCGGGCGGAAATTTCGGGACGGCACGCTGCCCGGCTTTGCCGGCATTGTTGAAAAAGATACCGTCAGGTCCATGGTGGCGTTCGACAGAAATGTCGACTGGGTCAAACCGGTGCTGGGGGCCTGCCGCCCCGGGTTTTTGAATATTCAGATTTTCGACACCTGGATTCAGGAGTTTGAAAAACGCGACGAGATTGTTGCGGCGGCAGGCTACGGTGCGCGGCTGCACCGGCACAATACCATTTTAACCGCTATCCTTTCCTGGAACTACCGCTTTGATACCATCAACCCGACACTGGCCTGGGGGCTCGACCTGCGAAACGGCGGGGGCTTTGTGATTCCGTCGGTTGATTTTGTGTGGGGCGACCACTGGCGGTTTCGTATCGAATATGACTGGTTTTATCATAACGACGGTAAAAAGACGGGCGAGGTTGAGCACAATGCCCGAACGTTTAATTTTTTCGACAACAATGATCAGTTGTATTTTCGGCTGACATATCAGTTTTAGGCTGAAGGCTGCGCGCAGGCGTGCGCATGCAAAAAAACGGGGAGGCACTATGAAAAAAAATATCGGCTGTTTCCTGATGGTATCGTTTGTTGTGTGTTTGTACGGTCCCATGGCACAGGCAGGAGATCTGAAGCCCGGAACCGTTATCACAGCCGCTACAATCGATGGATTACTGCAACGCACATTCGAAGGAAAAACAATTGCAAGCATGCTGCCCGAAAAAATTGAGTGGATGATCCGCAATTACGGCTTGACGATCACCCTGCGCCGTTCCGAAACGCTGCCGGTGGACCCGCGCTGGGAGCGCGCCACCAGGCAGTATTCAGGAGACGTGCACTATGACCCGGCAACCCGGAAGATTTCCGGGTACAAGGCCGGAGTGCCGTTTCCGGGGGTCGACATGAACGATCCCCATGCAGCAGACAAGCTGGCCTGGAACCTGTACCACAAAAGCGGATGGCCGCGGTCTGATTTTCAATACATTCCACGTTTTGCATTTATTATGATCGACGGGAAAAAGGGTATCGAGCGCTCGATGAAATGGACTTTTATGCGTATCTGGATGCATGGCCGGCTCAGCGGCGAACCGGTTCTCGATGATGGTGAAATATACTACAAACAGGTTTTGTGCGGTTATTACCCGTATGATATTCGTGGAGCGGGCAGTTTTGTTGTTCGCTATATGGACGGCCGCATGGACGACATCTGGGCCTATGTCCGCACAGCGCGCAGGACCCGCCGACTCATGGGCGGCGGCTGGATGGACCCCATCGGGGGGACCGATCAGCTCAATGACGAGATTTCAATTTATTCTCCGTTTCCGACCTGGTATCCGGAATACCGCCTGCTCGACAAAAGAACGATTCTGGCCGTGGCCCACAGCCGGGGCACCTGCTGGGACGAGGACAACCCTGAAAATCCGTATCCAAACCTTGATCTGGAAAACCCTCCCTACTGGAACCCGGTAAATGAGTGGGAGCCGCGCGAGGTATGGGTTCTGGAAGCACGAATGCCCGAAGAGCATCCGTACAGCAAACGAATATACTATTTCGACACGGAAACCCATGTGCCTTATATCGGTGAGTGTTACGACAAAAAGGGGGAGTTCGTGAAAATACTGCTCAACGACAACAAGCCGATCAAGGGGAGCGACGGTCCCGACAGTTGGGGGGTTGAATCGGTAAGCGGCTATACCATTGATTTTAAACGCATGCACGCCACCGTTTTTTTTCAAAGTGAGGATACGCTCCGAAACCCGCCGGGGTTGGAGCCGCATCATGTAACCCTGCAAACCATGGAAGCAATTGCCCAGGGCAGGTGGAAGCCTCCGCTGTAAAGAAGTACGGTTGGGTGGTGGGATCCCGCTCCTCACATATATCACCGTTGATTCCATTGTGTCGGTTTCGATTATGAAAAGGAAATCTCTACACTCCATTGAATGGGTGCTGTTTATCGTGTGTGCAGCGGCGTTGCTGCTGGCCGGCGGGATTTCAGGCCGGTATGCAGCGGAAACCGCAGTGTCTGATGCGCTGCCGGAACCGGTGCTGGAACCCCGCGACCGGATATACGGTGTTGCAGTTGTTGACGACGGTACCGTATGGATGGCGGGAAGTAACGGGAAAGTCGTTCGCTGTGTACATGACGGCGGGTGTATGGTTCAGCAGACAGGTACCGTGAGGCATCTGCAGGACATTGCCGCCTGGGACGCCCGGCGGGCGGTTGCAGTGGGGAATAACGGGCTTGTCATCGTCACCCGGGATGGAGGGGCATCCTGGAAAAAGGTTTCTACGCCGCGAAGTGAGATTTCAAATAAACTGTTTAAGGTGCATGTGTATCCCGGCGGCAGGGCCTGGGCGGTCGGAGAGATGGGAATGATTTTGCGGAGTGACACCTGGGGGGAGACATGGCAGCGCCGCTCGGACGAGCGGGACCTTGCATGGAATGATATCCTTTTTACCGATACTCTTCGGGGATGGGTGGTCGGTGAATTCGGCAGCATTATGCAGACCGTCGACGGCGGAATGACCTGGTGCGCCGTACCCAGTCCGGTACAATCCAGCCTGACGGCAATTGCATTTAAAGACCGTTTGCACGGCGTTATTGCCGGCCTGAGCGGTACAATCCTTACGACCATCGACGGCGGGCTTTCGTGGCATAAGGTGAGCGGACAGGTAACGCAGGAGCACCTGCTGGGCCTTGCCTGGGACGGAGCTGAGTGGTTCTCGGTGGGTACCGGCGGTGTGCTGGTGCGGGGTGATTCATCGGGCCGGCAGTGGCGGGCCGACCGGCTGTCTGCCGAAGAACTTTTGTGGCATTCCGATATCGCCGTCACGGGCGCACGGAAGTATATTGTGGGCGGTACCCAGGGAACGTGGGAGAAGGGCAGGTGGAAACTCATGGAGTATAACTGATCAGACGGGGTATGCAGGAATGGCACAGGGACTGTCGGAAAAAATTGCTGAATACTGTATAAGAAAACGTCTGCATCTTGTGTCGGCGTTTCTGCTTCTGACGGCAGTGTTGCTGATTCCGTCCATGCGGGTTGATGTAAAAACCGTGTTTGCAGACCTGTTGCCGATGCATCATCCTTTTGTGCAAGTCCATGAACAGTATAAGGATTCCTACGGGGGGGCCAACATTGTTTCGATAATGGTCCGGGCAACGGAAGGAGATATCTTCCGTTACGGTATTTTGAAAAAGATACAGGGCATCACCCGCGATTTACGCACGGTTTCGGGTGTGAATGAATTTCAGATTGTTTCCATTGCCGCGCGCAAGATAAAAGTTGTAACGGCCGGGACCCACGGTATAGCCGCTACACCGCTGATGTGGCCGGATGTACCCGATTCGCAGGCTGAACTGGATGCCCTGCGGGAAACGGTTGTGTCCAGCCCCATGGTGTACGGCATTTTTGTTTCGCGCGATCTTTCCGCTGCGCTGATATCGGTCGATTTCGTCGACGAACGAATGCAGTGCCGAATCGTTTGCGATGAAATATATGCCATACTCGGCACATACAGCGATGCTTCCGTGGACATCAGCATCATCGGCGAACCTGTTCTGCAGGGGCATGTAGAGCGGTTTCTGCCGGAAACCCTGATGCTTTTTTTCGCCAGTATCGCCCTGTTCGGGTTCCTGCTGTATGTGTTTTTCATGCGCAGTTGGTGGGGCACGGCTATTCCTCTTTTTTCGGTGCTTCTCAGCACAATATGGGCCCTGGGTATTGCAAGCCTGCTGGGTATTGATGCGAGCCCGCTCGGTATTGTTATTGCCTTTCTTATTTCGGCCCAGGTGATTTCCTATTCCGTGCAGGCCATCAACCGTTTCGATATTGTGCATGCCGGGAATGTTTCCATTGCCGGTGCAGCCCAAAGAAGCCTGGGGTCGCTGTTCAGGCCCGGTATGCTCAGTGTTGTTACCGATGCCGGGTGTAAACTGGTGGTGGCGTTGACTCCCATAGTTTTTTTGCAAAAGTCTTCTTTTATCGGATCGATATGGCTGCTGTGCATTGCGCTTACCGGCGTGCTGTTGACCCCGGTGCTGCTGTCCTGGCTACCCCATGCCGATACGTTCAACCGACAGATCAGTTTTACCCATGGTATCGATTACGCATTGTCTCTCTGTACAACCATCGCTCTGTCGGGGTGGCGTTATGTGGTGCTCGGTGCTACGGCAATGGTTCTGACGGTGTGTATTTTCCTCAGCTCGGATCTGGTTGTCGGCGATGTGCACCCCGGTTCGCCGTTGTTGTGGCCCGATTCCGAATACAACCAATCGGTTGCCGAATTCAATCGCTTATTCCCCGGAACCGACCGGTTATTCGTGGTGCTGGAGGGGGTGAAAAAGGATGCGTTGAAGGAGCCGCACCTGCTTGAAAATATACTCGCATTTCAACGGTATGTTGAACGCCGGCCGGAGGTCGGCGGGAGCAATTCCATAGCCGACCTGATAGCGGCAATGAAGCAGGTAATTTACGAAGGTAATCCGAGGTATAACGAGATCGGGGATGACGTTTTATCAAACGGAGAGCTGTTGTACCTGTATGTACAGGGCTCAAATCCCGGCGACATCGACTATTATACCGATGTTGAGTACCGCACGGCCGGTATTACCTTTTTTCTGCGCGACCACCGCGGACAGACCCTGAAAAGTGTTATAGCGCGTATGAAAGAGTATATACGCACCCATATGCCTGAAGGCGCCCGATACCGCCTTGCCGGTGGAATCGGGGGGGTTACGGCAGCGGTCAATGAGGTGATTTATACAAGCCAGTTGAAAATAGCCGTGTATGCGCTCCTGATTATACTGGTTACCGCAACCATAACGTACCGTACGGTTGTTGCAGCATTCTACCTTATGGTTCCAATTGTACTGTCAAGCATCATAACGTATGCTTTTATGGCAACCAGCGGCATCGGGTTGAATATCAATACCCTGCCGGTTGTGGCCCTGGGTGTCGGACTGGGGGTGAATTATTCGATCTATGTGTTTGATTTTATCAAGGAGTCGTACACCGAACACGGAACCCTGCAGGCCGCAATTCATGACGCGGTGCACCATGCCGGCAGAGGCGTTGTGCTGGCGGCATTGCCGCTGGTTGTCTGTGCGCTGCCCTGGTATTTTTTGTCGTCACTGAAATTTCTATCCGATATGGCGCTGCTGATCGCTATATGGATCAGCATATCCGCCGCAAGCGCACTGTTCATTATTCCCGGCCTGGTGTTTATCCTGAAACCGGATTTTATTCTTTCGTCAAAGTAGCTTCTCCCCGGTTTTGTAAGGGGGTAGTGCAGTTTGCGTTCAATTGCACCAAATGCTTGCAAACAGGGTATTTATATTCTATATCTCCTATCTAGGAGACCGTCTGAAACGATGTCGTGGTCTGACGGCTGGCGGGGCTCTCCAGGGGAGTACGGTTTAAAACGTTTTCCGGCTCGCGGAGGATACTGTATGAAGTATTACATTGTCGTAGTCTGCATGATGTGCGTTCTTGGGTGGGATACACTGTGGGCCGCTCAAGACCACATCGGCAGCATCAAGACGCTGAGCGGCACAGTGGTGATCCTTCGGGAGGGCAGGGATGTTCAGCCTGCCCTGGGAACACGGCTTTTTACCCGGGACACCATCAAAACCGGCCCTGACGGTTCAGCCGGTATTATCCTTCAGGACGACACCGTTGTTTCCCTGGGGCATGACAGCGAGCTGTCGCTCAAAGAGTTCCGTTTTGATCCGATGACCAAAGACTTTTCGCTTATCAGCCGTATGGTCAGTGGTACGTTTGTTTTCGTGTCCGGCCTGATCGGCAAGCTTTCCCCGGCATCCGTACGGATCGAAACTCCCGACGGCATTGTTGCCATCCGCGGGACAAAATTTGTTGCCCACATTCAGGAATGATATCAATGGCCCTTCAAAAGACCTGTTTCGTCTTGCTGATACTTGCCGGTTTGATCTGCGGCTGTTCCAGCGCTAAAACGGTTATCATTCTTTTACCGGATGAGAGTGGTAAGGTCGGAGAGGTTCAAATCAGCAATAAGCACGGTGTCAGGACCATAAAATCGGCCTACGCATCCGTGTCGGTACGGGGCGACAAAAAACCGCAGCAGCCGGTCACAGTGCCGGAGCAGGAGGTCCGGGAGGCCTTTGCCGCGGCCCTGGTGGCCGAACCCCTGCCTCCCGCCCGGTATATGCTGTTTTTTGTCTGGGATTCCACCGAATTGACGAAAAAATCGCGGGCAGAACTCCCGGCGATTTTCTCTGAGATACAAAAGCGTACGTCGACGGATATCAGTGTCAGCGGCCATACCGACCGTTGCGGGGTCGGTGATTTCAACATCGGGCTTTCCCGCAGGCGGGCGGCACGGGTGCGCGATCTGCTGGTTGCCGAAGGTGTTGCCGCCGAATCCATCAGCGTGTCGTCGCATGGAGAAGACAACCCACTGGTCATAACCGCGGACGATGTTCCGGAGCCGCGCAATAGAAGAGTTGAAGTTATAATACGCTAGGAGGCGGTCGGAGAACGCCCATCTATCCCGATCATATCGGGATTGCGCCCACCCTTTGTTACTGCGGCGTACAGCAAGTACGCCTCATGCCGAAGGGTATCGCGCGCTTTGTGTCTGAACATTCTCCAACCGCCTCTTGTCTCAGGGGTATTTCAACAAGCCTCTGGCATATGGATTTTCAAGCCGCCCTAGTTATATGGTTAGTGTTTTCCAAAAAAGATCCCGCCCCGCGTCTCTTTTCAGGTCTTTTCTGTTTGCAAAGATCGAGGGGCGAACATTTATCGCGCTGTGCGGTATTGCTTTTTCCTGCATTCTTCTGTTCTTCGTCGTGTACCGGCCCGATTTTCTCGACGTCCTCGATAAAAAACTCTACGATGTTATGCACCGCACTCTCGGCGTCTATGGCGAACCGCTGCCGCTCATTGTTGATATCGATGAAAAGAGCCTGGCGGAATTCGGGCAATGGCCGTGGCCCCGCTACCGTGTAGCGCATCTGCTGGAAAAACTGGCGGCCGCCGGACCATCCGCCGTGGGTGTGGATATCATTTTTGCCGAGCCGGACAGGACGTCCCTTAAGGAAGTCCAGCGGGGTCTGCGCACTGAACTGGGGCTGGAATTGAGTCTTGCCGGTATTCCCGACATGCTGCATGATAATGACGCGGTTTTGTCCGATGTGCTGGCCCGGGGGCCGTATGTGGCGGGGTTCGAGTTTCTCACCCATGGCGACGGCACTGTGCCGCCGGGACTGTTTCCTCTTGATGTGATTATGCTGCATGATGCCGACACCCCTTTGGCGGATGCCGATCTGTTTGAGGCCGCAGGTGTTGTGGCCCCGTTGTCGACCCTTGCCGGTGCGTTCAAAAGCGCGGGTTTCGTCAATGTCGGGCCGGACAACGACGGGGTGATCCGCCGCATACCCCTGCTGATGCGTTTCAGCGGGCGGATATACCCGAGCCTGGCACTGGCAACGGTAATGCAGGCCGTCGGCGCCGGGAACGTTTTTCTCAAGGTTTCTTCACTTGGTCCGGAGTCGTTGCGTCTGGGAGAAACCGTTGTGCCCCTGGATGCGGCAGGCAATGTGCTGATCCGCTACCGGGGCACGAGTAAATCGTTCGAGTATATTTCCGCAGCCGATCTGCTGCACGACCGGGTAGATATAAAAAAAATTGCCGGCCGGGTTGTTTTTGTGGGTTCGTCCGCTTCGGGACTGAAGGATACCTTTGCCATACCCCTGGATCCGATATATCCGGGTTTTGAGGTCCATGCCAGCGTTGCCGATAACATTCTCCATGGGATATTCCTGAAGCGTCCGTCCTGGGCCCGGGGAGCCGAATTTCTGGCGACATTGTGCGCCGGTGTGCTTGTTTCACTGGTTCTGGCATGGTGTCGGCCCTGGAGCAGTCTGCTTTTCCTGGGGCTGTGCGCAGCCGGTCTGTGGTTCGGCTGCCTGTATCTGCTGGAGGTGAAAAGCATGTTCCTCTCGCCGTTTTACCCGCTTATGGTGCTGGGCGGGGTTTTCCCGGTGGTGAGTCTCTTTAAGTTCCGCCTTGCGGAAAAACAGGCCATGCAGCGTGAGCGGGAAATGGAACGGGTCAGGAGCGAGTTACAGGTGGCGCGGGAAATACAACTGGGTATTGTGCCGAAGAACTTTCCCGCCTTTCCGGGCCGTACCGAATTTGAGATATTTGCCGATTTGATACCTGCTCAAGAGGTGGGAGGAGACTATTATGATTTCTTTTTCATCGATGAAGAGCATCTCTGTTTTGCCATAGGAGATGTGTCCGATAAAGGCGTTCCGGCAGCGCTGTTTATGGCCATTACCCGGACACTGGTGAAGAATACGGCGCACTCCTGTGCTGCGCCGTCTGAAATGATGGCGCGCATTAATACCGTGCTCTGCTCAGACAATCCCCGTGCCATGTTCGTCACGCTGTTTATCGGTATTCTCAATGTGCGCAGCGGCCTGGTGCGCTATGCAAACGGCGGGCATAATCCTCCGATATTGATCGGACATGACGGTCACACGCACTATTTAAAAGAGATGAGCGGGCCGGTCGTGGGGGCGATGCCCGATTTGCCCTACAGTGACATCTCGTTGCACCTGAAAGCGGGAGATGCCCTGTTTTTATATACCGACGGCGTTACAGAGGCCATGAACGAAAAAAATGAACTTTTTTCAAGTGAGCAACTGATTAAAGATATAACGGCGTTTCAGCATGCGCCGGTCAAGGGAGTTATAGCCGGGGTATTGCATAATGTAAAAAAACATGCCGGACTTGCGCGTCAATCCGACGATATTGCCATGTTGATGATTAAATATACGGGGGGGTTCTCCTGACCGGGCGCATTTTCGTGACTGTGTGCCTATCCATCCACCCATCCAGCAGTTTTTAATTGTTTGTTTTTTCTTGGTAAAAACGATTTTTGGGTTGTTTTTCAGCAGGAAACGCCGACAGTGCTTTTCCGGGGAATAAAAAAGGAGAAAAATATACTTGACAATTAATTGATAATAGTTATTATTATCATCACTGGGCGGTTAAAATTAATTATTAGAACTAAAAATTATGTGGAATTTTACTTTTGAATGTTCTATTACTTATCACGTACCAGGGGTAACATGCCACGTAAAAGTGTCTTAAAAAACCTTGTTTTTTTGCTTTTAACCCGAATTATCTTGAAAGGAGAAACACGATGGATTTCAAAAGCAGTAAAACCATGCAAAATCTTATGAACTCATTTGCCGGTGAATCACAGGCAAGAAACCGCTATACCTTTTTTGCAAGTATTGCCAGAAAAGCCGGCTATCAGCAGATTGCCGCACTGTTTCAGGACACTGCCGACAATGAAAAGGAACATGCCAAAGTATATTATAAACACCTGGTAAAACATCTCGGCGAGAGTGATCCGGTCATGATCAATGTCGATGCTCCGTATCCTGCCATCCTGGGCGACACGGTGGCCAATCTCAAATCGGCCATTGCCGGTGAAAATGAGGAATGGACCGTCCTGTATCCCGAAGCAGCCAAAATTGCCGATGAAGAAGGATTTCCTGAAATAGCCGAAAGTTTCCGTCAGGTGGCCGAAGCTGAAAAGGAGCATGAAAAGCGCTACCAGGCGCTGAAGGACAATATTGAAAAGGGTGAAGTGTTCAAGAAAAGCGGAACCGTTAAGTGGCGTTGCCGTAACTGCGGCCGCGTTATTGAAACTGCTGCGGCACCGGACAAATGCCCAACCTGTGATCATCCTCAGGATTACTTTGAACTCATTGCAGAAAATTATTAAACAACGCAACTGCAACGTTAAATATTTTTTGAGGAGGTGTTATTATGGCAGAGCGCAGACAGATTTATAAATGCGAACAGTGCGGCAATATTGTTGAAGTACTGCACGGCGGCGGCGGGTCCCTGATCTGCTGCGGAGAAGACATGGTGCTGCAGCAGGAAAACACGGTGGATGCAGCGGTTGAAAAGCACGTGCCGGTTATTGAACAGAGCGGCAATACCTGCACGGTCAAGGTCGGCAGTGTCGCCCACCCCATGGAAGAAAAGCATTATATTGAGCTCATCGAGTTGCATACGGAGTCCAGGGTGTATCAGGCGTATCTCGATCCAGGCAAGGCCCCCGAGGCAACCTTTGATATTAATGGTGAGATAACCGGTGCCAGGGCCTATTGTAATATCCACGGGCTGTGGAAAAGTGCTTGATGAAGGAGGTATGCTATGAGCAGTGTTGATACAGGAATGAAAGCGCCGGATTTCGAACTTCCGGCAACCACGGAAGAAAAAATCAAGTTGTCGGACAAACTGCAACAGGGGCCGGTTTTGCTGCTGTTTTATCCCCTGGACTGGAGCCCCGTCTGCACTGAGGAGATGTGCAGCATTCGTGACGGCTTTAATGAATACAAGGACCTCGGTATTCAGGTGCTGGGAATCAGTGTGGACAGTATCTTTTCCCATAAGGCCTTTGCTGAAAAACTGGGAATCGCTTTTCCGTTGCTCAGTGATTTCAACAAAGACGTCTGCCGGGAGTACGGAGCGTTTCACGATGAAGTCCTGGGGCTGAAAGGCATCGCCAAGCGTGCGGCCTTTATCATAGACTCCGGCGGTACCGTGCAGTACCGGTGGGTTTCGGACGACCCTGGAACCATGCCTGATCTGCAGGCGATTAAGGGGGAAATCGCACAACTGCAATGAGATACTCACGGGGGGTGAATACCAATTCACCCCCTTTTTTTTATGGAGAATTTCAAAAGGTAAGAGGTGTACGATGCTTGGAGAAAAAATGCAAAAGGCACTGAACGACCAGATCAATGCCGAATTTTTTTCTGCATACCTGTACCTGGCGATGGAGGCATATTTCGAATCCCGGGGGCTTCCCGGCTTTGCAAACTGGATGCGGTGCCAGTCTCAGGAAGAAGTCGTCCATGCCATGAAACTGTACGATTTCATCAATGAGCGTAACGGTCGCGTGACCCTGAAATCACTTGAAACACCCCCGGGTGAATGGGATTCGCCTCAGCAGGTGTTTGAAGCGGCGTATGCCCACGAACAGGAAGTAACCGGGCTTATCAACAGCCTGGTGGACCTGGCGATCAAAGAGAGCGACCATGCGACCAATACGTTTCTGCAATGGTTTGTCGCCGAACAGGTAGAAGAGGAAGCGACGGCATGCGGTGTGGTCGACCGCCTCAAACTCATAGGTTCTTCAGGAGACGGACTTTTTCAACTGGATAAGGAACTGGGACAACGGATTTTTACGCCACCGCCCGCCCGGTAGCTGTTGCTTCGATTGATGAAGGGATGCCGCATCACTTGTCGTTCTTCAACACATATACCTTGAAGATATCCGGGAGCATGTGCTTGCGGATAATGTTTTCCTCGAAGGTACAGAGCACCTTTAAGATATGATTGTGTTCCGCATCGTCGGGGATGAAGTTGTGAGCTATGCCGTCCAGCAGACGGAACAGCAGTGACCCGCCCGTACTGCGTTCTGCGACTACGGTAAAGTTTTTCTTGAGTAACGTCTGGATTTCATCGGACCGAATCGCTTCCGAGGGGTCGGCAGCGATGACGGTTTCAGGATGTATGCGGCTGATCACCGATTTTATTGAGTATGTGTCATGGCGCAGTCTCCGCAGGGGGGGCGGTATTTCACCCAACACCTGGTCGCCGATCCGTAATACTTTTTCAGGAAACTGAAACCGCGCAGGCCCGATATATTCATCCACATACAGCAGTGAACCGGGTTTCAGGCCCTTTTTCAGCTCGGAGAGTACATGCTCCAGCTTGGTGATATGATGCAATATGGTTTTGCACAGTGCAAAATCGTAGGTGTTTTCTTTGAGTTGTAGTGCGTTTATATTCTGTTTTTCGTATTCGATCGGCAACCCCTGTGCCAGTTGGGTTGCTTTTGCCAGCCTTCCCGGTGCTATATCCAGCCCGACCATGCATTGTGCGATCCCAAGAGCCAGGGCCGTGCGTTCCTGGGCCCCCGAACCACAACCAAGGCTGAGCCCCCGCCGGACCGGTTCCCGGCAATATGTTTCGGCAAACCACTGTAAGGCGCCGGTGTGTTCGTTGCCCGAAACCAGGCGGTTGCGATACTTCTGCACCACCGGCAGGTCCCAGAACTGTTTCGGCCGGTCATGTTCTATTTTGTCCCAAAATTGAGCAGTTTGTGCCAGTGTTTGCATTGTGTTCCGTCGTGTGCAGGTTAGTAATGACTGTTTTTTTAGATTACGCCTTACCTGTAACGGCAAAGAGCATGCCACCCGGCATGCAAAAAATAATCAAGTAATTACAATGTTTTGCGAATATTGGGGACTGCGTGACCGGGTAATAATTGCCACAATTCGTACTTCCGGGTGGTAAAAAGATCCTGTCCGGGGATATGGAGACTTTTTTTTGGGGACTGAGCCTTAAAAAGTCCGGTAAAAGTGTTACAATTTTAATATAGTGTGCCTGTAATATGTGTGACATTAATACTTTGTTTGCACCGCTTTTTTCCAGAAACCATCGAAATGTATGGCTAGATACTCTTCAGTTTCAGCACGAATGTTGTCCCGCCTGCTGTTACTCGCTATATTAGTTGCGGGGCCTGCTTTCGGGGATACCGGGCCCCGGGATATCACAATTATTGCCAGCGGCGATTACTATTATCCTCCCTATGAGTTTAATGCAAAAGAGGGTAACCCTACCGGCTTTAATGTGGATATGCTCAGGGCCGTTGCCCGGGTCCTGGGTATGGATCTGCAGATTGAACTGGCAACCTGGACCGACGCACGCAGGAACCTTGAAGCCGGCCGGGTTGAGGTGCTTGCCGGGATGTACTACTCTCCCGAGCGCGATAAAAGTGTAGACTTTTCAACGCCGCATAGTGTTGTTACGCACTCGCTCTTCGTCAGAAAGGGCAGTCCTATCCGCAGCCTCGCTGATGCCCGCGGTAAGGAGATCGTGGTGCAGCATGCCGACATCCTGCATGATTATGTGCTTGAGAACAACCTGTCCGATACCATTATTGCGCAGGAAACCCAGGCCGAAGCCCTGCGGCTTCTCGCCATGGGCAAGCATGACTGCGCGCTGCTCGGCAGGGTACAGGGGCTTTATCTGGCGAAAAAGCTGCAGCTTACCAATATCACCGCGGTCGGCCCGCCGATCCTGCCCCGCAAGTACTGCTTTGCCGTAACCGAAGGCAATAAAGAGCTGCTGGCCCAGCTCAACGAGGGGCTTGCCATTGTTAAGGCAACGGGCACCTACGATGAAATATACGAGCGTTGGTTCGGCGTGCTGGACCCCAGGGGCATAGCAACCAGGAAGGTGCTGCTGGCCCTGGCCGTGGGGCTGTGTGTTTTTGCGGGTGTCCTGTTGTGGACCTGGTCGTTGCGGCGGCAGGTAGCGGTGCGAACCCAAAAATTGAACCGGGAACTGCAGGACCGAGCCCATGCTGAAGATGCCTTGCGTGTAAGCGAAGAGCGGTTCCGGGCAATGGCCGACAATATCTATGAGGGTCTGACGATTGTTGAGGACGGTGAGGCCGTATATGTCAATGACCGCCAGTGCGAAATATCGGGTTACAGCCGTGAAGAACTGTTGCGTATGCGAACCCGTGAAGTTGTTCTGCCCGAATACAGGGGGCTGGTGCAGGAAGCCTATGACCGTTATAAAGCTGAAGGTGTGGTGCCTGATACGCTCGAAATCGGTATTGTCCGTAAAGACGGTGTGCGCCGGTATGTACGTAACAGTTATTCGGCCAGCCGTAAAGACGGCCGAACCGGATCTCTGCACATCATTACCAGCGACATTACCGATCAGAAAGAGGCTGAGGATGCATTGCGTGAGAGTGAAGAGCGGTTCCGCTCGCTGGTTGAAACGACCAGCGACTTTATCTGGGAGGTTGATGCACAGGGGATCTATATATATGTCAGCCCCCGGGTAAGCGATATCCTGGGGTATGATTATACCGAAGTGCTGGGCAAAACGCTGTTTGAACTGATGCCACAGGGCGAAGCCGGCCGAATAAAGCGCTTTTTCGACAATTGTGCGGCGACACAATCTCCGATCAATGCCCTGGAGAATGTGTGCCTGCATAAGGACGGTCATCCCGTTGTGCTTGAAACAAACGGTGTGCCGGTGCGGGATAAGGACGGACATTTTCTCGGCTACAGGGGGGTGGACCGCGATATAACCGAGCGAAAGGAGGCCATGCAGGCCCTGCAGACCAGCGAGGAGCGGTGGCAGTTTGCCCTGGAAGGCAGTGGAGATGCGGTGTGGGACTGGAATGTGCAGACGAACGATTTTTTTGTGACCCGGCGCTGGAAAGAGATGCTCGGCTACGGTGAGGAAGACATTATCGACACCTTCGAGGCGGTCCGGACGTTGATCCATCCCGGAGACCTGGTGCAAACCGGTGCACATTACCGGGAGTATGCAGAAGGACGGGCCGATATATTTCATGTTGAACACCGTACCCGATGTAAAGACGGAAGCTGGAGGTGGGTACTGGTACGGGGAAAATATCTGGACTATGCCCCGGACGGTCGACCGCTGCGTATGGTCGGGACTCAGAGTGACATTGCCGAGCGCAAGAACGCTGAGCGGGAGCGTGCCAGGCTGCTTACGGCAATGGACCAGGCGGCGGAAATCATTGTGATAATGGACAATACCGGCAATATCCAGTACGTGAACCCCGCCATGAAAAATCTGCTGGGACACCTTCCTGAAAACGTGAGAGGGCGAAATCCGTTTAAAAACAAGAATTTTTTACGGCAAAACAGGGATAGCCGGGAGATTCTCGACGCAATGAAGCGCGGTGACGTATGGACCGGGCATATAACTGAAAAGGGAAAAGACGGCAAGGAGCGGGAGCTTGAGATCACCATATCGCCGGTCCGGGACAGCGACGGTGCAATCAGCAATTACATATCAATCGGCCGGGATGTGACCCGGGAGTATACCCTGGAAAAACAGTTGCGGCAGTCACAAAAGATGGAGGCCATAGGCACCCTTGCCGGTGGGATTGCCCACGATTTCAACAATATCTTATCGGCAATCATCGGCTACACCGAGCTGGCGCGGTTTGAAATGAACACTGAATGCATTGAAAAGGAGTATCTCGACCGGGTGCTGAAGTCCTGTAAAAGGGCACGTGATCTTGTGCAGCAGATTCTTGCATTCAGCCGGCAGCGCGAGCGGGAGCGTAAGCCCTTGCACATATCTCCCATTGTCAAAGAGACCATGAAACTGCTGCGGGCATCAATTCCCAGTACCATAGAAATCCGGCAGAACATCAAGAGCACAAACGACATGGTGCTGGCCGATCAAACGGAAATACATCAAATCCTGGTGAATTTGTGTACCAACGCCTCCCATGCTCTTGAGGAAACAGGCGGCATTATCGAAATCGGACTCGACCATCTGTATATACCCGGTGACGAGCAGGGCATCGGTGCCGACCTGGCCCCCGGCTCTTATATAGAGCTGCGGGTGCAGGATTCCGGGTGCGGTATGGGAGCCGACATTCTTGACCGGATTTTCGAGCCCTTTTATACCACCAAGGAGACCGGTAAAGGTACGGGGATGGGACTGGCCGTGGTACACGGTATCGTCAAAAGCTACGGGGGCGAAATAACGGTGGACAGCGCCCCGGGGAGCGGAACACGCTTTGCCGTCTATCTCCCCCAGGTTGACCTGGATGATACACCGTCGGATGTGCAGGTGAAACCGACACCCCATGGTGAAGGTACCATCCTTTTTGTTGATGATGAAGAGCTACTGGTGGATGTGATCAGTAGAATGCTTGAGTCCCTGGGATACAGTGTTGTTGCCCACAACAGCAGCCGGGAGGCGCTGAGCGTATTTCAGCACGACCCGAACAGATTCGACCTTGTATTGACCGACTATACCATGCCCGGGATGACCGGGTGTGATCTGGCACAAAAAATAACCGATATTCGAGGCGATGTCCCGATAATACTCTGTACGGGTAACGGCGAGACCCTGACAAAGCACACCATTGAAGCAGCCGGTATTTCAGAAATGATTATGAAGCCCCTTGATATACATGAAATAGCCGATGTGCTGCATAGGGTGCTCTCCGGTAACGGCGCGTCATGCTGATTCCCAAGGGCTTCGCGCGCCTTGTATCTGAACATTCTCCAACCGCCTCCCTTTACGGGTGGATTTCGACAGGCTTCTGATGTGCCATACAAACCATACGGAGGGTATGTGTAACCCGCCGATAAAAAAACCCGGCTGGGTAGCCGGGTTTTTCGGTTTGAAAGGAATGTTCCAGGCCCTATCGCATGATCTGCGAGAGCACTTCCTGTTCGGCCTTCAGCCAAATGTCGAAGTCGCGGTCGTCGGGGTATTGTTCGGCCTCCCATAGATAATAGGCGCGATCCCTGATATGGGTTGAAATCAGTTCAAGGGTCCACATGGAGGTCGTTTTCTTTTTCGCGGCTGTTTTTTTTGCGGCCGGTTTCCTTGGGGCAGCGCTTTTTGTTTTGGTCGTTGTTTTTTTTGAAGACGTTGCAGAAACCGCTGTTGTCCTTGTAGATTTTGTACTGATTTTTTCTGCTGCCATAGCAATTCCCTCTCTTTAAATAGATGTATGGTGTCGACCTTCACATCCGGAAGGAGTACTGCAAACGATATAGGATCTTTTGGTGTATATAGTATATGTTTACGTAAAATTCAAAGCATTTCAGGGGTGCAAACGCATTTTTTTTGCCGTCCGCAATGTCTGAAAAATTGTTAAAAAACAAATAGTTAAGTGAATGTTGCGTGGTTATACTCTTGAGAGTAACAAGGCCCACAGGTCTTTTACCGTCATATCCTGCGGGCCCTTGTTTGCGGCTTTCCGGTAGGAAATTACCCTTTAATAACTTTGGGTTTGCACAACAGGGACTTTGAGGTGGACAGCCTGCCGCAGCCGTCGCAATAGTATTTCAGATCCACGGTCATGGGCTTGCAGACATGGCGCGGGTCTTCGGCCGGGATTCCGCAGTAGTCACACACATAGACGGTTTCCTTGGTTTTGCCGGGGTTACAGAGATGTTTTTTTGAGGATGTGGTTTTGCCGCAGGTCCTGCAGGTGTAGGCTTTTTTGGCCGGGACCTTTTTCTTGGCAGCAGTTTTTTTTGCGGCGGTTTTCTTAACAGCTTTTTTCTTCGCAGCGGTTTTTTTTGCTGGAGCCTTGGTTGCCATTATGTGTTCCCCCTTAACGTTGTTTGCGTTATGCTGTTACCGAAAAAAACTCCGTAGGTGTTATTAGTTTAGTACCATATTTTCCCTTAAATTCAAGATGCGATGGAAAAAAAGGCGATGGTTTTTTTGCAGGGAAACATCAGTACCGCCGTTGAAAGTAAGTTGCAATGGGCAGTGAACCCATATATATAAAGAATGTACGAAGATGAACAGATGTGTAGATGAAAACGGGCACGATTAAAGGAGGTGCGCTATGAAAACACTATTGCATATCATTGCTACACCCCGCCTGGAAGAATCGAGAACGCTTGCCGTATCACGGGAGTTCCTGAAGGTGTTTACCGCAAAGCATCCGGCATGTGCGGTTAAAGAGTTGAACCTTTTTCAGGAAACACTGCCCGCCATTACCGCCGAGCGTGCCGCAGGCAAATATGTGTTGCTTACCGGCGGCGAACTGGACGGCGCTCTCAGGGAATCGTGGAATGAAATTGTACACCATATCGAACGTTTTTTGGAAGCCGATGTTATTCTCATCAGCACGCCTATGTGGAATTTTTCAATTCCCTATGTATTGAAACAGTATATTGATATTATCTGTCAGCCGAGGTATCTGTTTCACTATACTGCCGACGGACCTGAAGGGCTTGTGCTTAACAGAAAAATGGTTGTGATTACAAGCCGGGGAGGCGACTACTCCGAACAGGCAGCACAGGCAATGGATCTACAGGAACCCTACCTGCGGACCATTTTCGGCTTCATCGGTATTAACGATTCGACGTTTATCCACGCACAGCCCATGGATGCCATGGGGCCGGAGATGCGCGAGCAGAGGCTGCGTGAGGCCATGGACCAGGCGGCCCGTGCGGCCGAAACGGTGTAAAGACACCGCCCATGCGGTGAATTGTGGACGGATTGAGCAGCTTATGAGGACTCTCCAGACTGATACGAATGTGCTCTTTTCAATCGTTATACCGGTACTGCATGAATCGAAAGATATCAACAGCCGAATAGCACACCTGTATTCAATCGCCGGAAACCATCCAATTGAAGTTTTGGTGGTAGACGGCGCCCCGGAGCAGGAAACACTTTCCGCCCTGCATGATATCCGCGTGGTGGGCCTTTCCGTAGAAACCGGCCGGGCTGTGCAGATGAATGCCGGTGCGCGGGCGGCCCGGGGTGAAGTCCTGGTATTCCTGCATGCCGATACGCTGTTGCCCGCCTGCGCATTTGATGCAATTGCCGCAACGCTTTCCGACCGGCGGTGTGTGGGCGGCGCCTTTGATCTGCAGATCGACTCCAGCAACCCCGTGTATACCGCCATAGCCCGTGTGTCTTCAATCAGGTCGCGCATTACCCGGATTCCCTATGGCGACCAGGCCCTGTTTCTGCGCAGCGACTATTTCAGGGCAATGGGTGGTTTCAGCGAAATACCCTTAATGGAAGATGTTGATTTGATGCGGAGAATCAAAAAAAGAGGCGACGCCATTGCCATTGTGCCGGACCGGGTGGTCACCTCTCCCCGGCGTTGGGAAAAAGAAGGTATTCTTTACGGAACTCTGCGGAACTGGCTTTTAATTATGTTATATTATCTGGGGATATCTCCGAAGCGATTGGCAAAATACTATGGCGGTGACCTTGATGCCTGAAACATGCATTTGCTGTTTTATGAAGTATCCGGACCCCGGAAGGGTGAAGACACGTCTGGCCGCCGATACCGGTGATGCAGTTGCCTGTGAAATCTATACCTGCCTGGTTCAAGACGTATTGCATGTGCTGAGTGCCCTTGATGCAGAATCGCACCTTTATTGCCACCCGACTGAAAAAGCAGATCTTCTTGCCGGTTTGTATGGTACGGACCGGCGATGCCTGGGCCAGGAGGGTGCCGACCTTGGTGCGCGCATGCGAAAAGCCCTTGAAGATTCGCTTGCCGCCGGATACGGTAATGCGGTGGTGATCGGGTCGGACATACCCGGGCTGTCGTCGGGCATCATACGCGAGGCATGCGAGGTCCTCACCGAAAACGACTGCGTGATCGGCCCGGCCCGGGACGGCGGGTATTATTTAATCGGTTTCAGGAAAAACGGCTTCATTCCGGCTGTTTTTGACGGGATAGCATGGGGGACGCCGTCTGTATTGTCCGAGACTATTGCCCTGCTGGAGCAGGCGCAGGCGGTCTTTCATATCCTGCCGATGCTGGAAGATATCGACACCATCGACGACCTTTGCCGCTATGTACAGCGAAACCAAAATGCCGACACACATACCATGCGCTACCTTCGGGAACACGATGTCTCTAAAAAAGCAATATGCATATAAAAAGGAAACAGTACAGCTATGAAAAAAAGCGCCCTTGATACGATTTGCTCGTATACCAGACTGGAACACGACGGCGTACCCATCTATATCAATCCCGAAATGCCGGACTGGTTTGTGCCTTCCGGGAGAGGCGACCATATCGTACAAGGGTTGCTTGAAAGGCGTTCGCTGCTTGACACTGCACGTGCCGACGCAGAAGTTTGCGGCTGCACTGCAGAGCAATCATTCTTTCATATTAAAAAGCTCCTCTCGCGGTTCGATCACATTTCCTGGGACACATATGCCGGACGGCATGGCCTGCATCAGTTGACAAGGCTGAAGGAGTGCTGGTTCCATCTGACCAATCGCTGCAATATGAGTTGTACGCACTGCATGTTTTCATCCAGCCCGGCTGAGTACGACACGCTGAAAGGTGATGATGTGCGTGCGTCCGTCAGGCAAGCCCTGGGGCTGGGGTGCCGGATTTTTTATTTTACCGGGGGCGAGCCCTTTGTTTTTCAGGATTTTACCTCTATTTGCGACGAGATTTTAGGCGAGCCCGATGCGCATGTGGTGATACTGACCAACGGCCTGGCCGTACCGCAGTATGCCGACTGGCTTTCAGTGATTGATACGCAGCGGGTCCATTTCCAGGTCAGTGTTGAGGGGGAGGATGCCTGTCATGAGCGTATTCGCGGCAAGGGCTCATACAAACGTGTTGTGGCAGCGCTTGAAATCCTGCGCAGCCATGGGTGCCACTGTACCCTGGCCATGTCGGTCGGCACCGATACGGTGGCGTCCATGGACAACCTCATCGACATAGCAGCGGGGCTTGGTATTCATACCGTGCACTACATGTGGTTTTTTCAGAAGGGCAAGGGGCGCAGCGCAGATTTCGTCATCATCGACCGCCTGTTTCAAGCGCTGAAGGCCGCTGCGAAAAAAGCGGATACAGCAGGGGTGCTCATTGATAATGTTGAAATTTTCAAGTCCCAGGTGTTTTCACAAGCCGGGACCCGTTTCGACCTGAGCAATGCCGCCTGGCAGTCTCTGGCCGTGGGGCCGGATGGCCGCGTATACCCGACTCCGGCCATGATCGGCGATGACGCCATGTCGGCCGGATATATTCACCAGGGCATTGAGCAGGTCTGGCGGGAAAGCACCATTATGCAGAAAGTACGCACGGCGTCCCTGCTGGACCATGCATCGTATACCCAAAACCCGCTACGGTTTCTCGTGGGCGGGGGAGACATCGACCACAGCTTTATCAACTCCGGCAGCCTGGTGGGGTACGACCCCTATGTCGGTCTGTATAACAGGATCGTGCTGGACCAGATAGCCGGTGAAGCCCGGCGCCATGCTGTGGAGGGTGACCGGGTCTGCCTGGTCGCCCGGATGGGTGAGCGTCTGCATGAGTGTGAAGAGGATATGGATGCCTGCGCCTTTACCCATTCCAACTGTGTGCTGTCGCTGCCCGGCACTGACGGCCATGCTCTGGTAAAAACGTTTTACTCCAGTGCAGCCGAGGAACCGAATGAGGATATCGTCAACCCGGTCTGTTATGCGGAAGAAGATATCACCCATATCCCGCGTGAGTCCCGGGTGCGGAGCTACGGATGCGGCAGCCCGGTGCTGGATTGCGGGCTCAAGGAGGGGGAAACCCTTCTTGATATGGGAAGCGGTACGGGTGTTGAATGCTTTATTGCCGCTAAAAAGGTCGGGTCCGGGGGCAGCGTTATCGGTATCGACATGGCGGACGCCATGCTTTCCGTTGCCCGGGCATCGCAAAAAAAAGTTGCCGAAAATCTGGGCTATTCCAATGTGACCTTTCATAAGGCTTTTCTTGAACAGTTGCCGGTTTCATCCGATTCGGTTGATGTTGTTATCTCCAATTGTGTTATCAATCTTTCGCCGGACAAACGCGCCACAATGTCGGAAGTGTACCGGATTCTAAAGCCGGGTGGGCGGCTGATGATATCGGATATCGCCTACGATACCGACATTCCGCTGTCGATCAAATACAACGAGAAGCTGCGCGGAGAGTGTATCGGTGGCGCTTTCAGAGAGCCGGAGCTGTTCGGCCTTCTTGAGGATATCGGCTTTGAGGGTGCGCGGCTTCATAAGCGTTTTCTGTATCGTGAAGTACGCGGATACCCCTTTTATTCCATAACCTATTCGGCAGTAAAGCCGTCGGATGCCGAGTCGGGGGACATTGTCTACCGCGGGCCCTTTGCCGGGGTACTGACCGAATCCGGCCAACTGCTGCAGCGGGGGATCCGGACCGGGCTTACCCGGTCGTCAGGGTTCCCGGTTGATGACTCGGTTTTCGTACTGGATGATGCCGGTAACGTTTCCAATATTGAGCA
>JANQGV010000299.1 GCA_028282925.1 Thermodesulfobacteriota bacterium | reverse complement strand
CGGAACACAGGCCACATACCGTCATCGCCCTCGGCGGCTTTAATGCAATACACCCTGCCATAGTAGTCAGCGACGTACACAAAGCCGTCTGCTACAGTTAGTGAATAAAGATATTCTCCAATTTCATAAGACCACACAAGAGACCCAGTATCCTTGTCAAGGCAGAGCATTCTATGATCCCCCGCCGAAGCTATATACACATTCTTGTCAGTAATTGCTGGAGAACTATATATGGAAGAATCACTCTCTGTTTGATACTCCCAAACCTTAACGCCTGTCATCGCCTCAAAACAATAAATAATTCCTTTAAGACTACCAACATATACCTTACCGTCTGAAATTGAGGGGGGTGAGGTAATAGCTTCATCAGAAAACACCCAAATCTGCTCCCCTGTTTCTGCATCAAGACAGTACAATCCCTTATCGTCGCGGGTTACATTAAGATAGACATAACCATCAACAACCGCCGGTGAGCCATACGCCGAATCACCCTTTTCAAACCCCCAAATCGACTCTCCAGTTTTAGCATCAAGACAATATAATTTATTGTGGTAAGGGTTGTAAAAATGTGTCACATACACCTTACCGTTTGCAACAGCCGGTGCTGTAACCACATTGCTCCCAGTTGGATATTCCCAAACCTTTTGACCGCTTTGAGCATCAAGACAATAGACAATCCCGCTTCCGCTTCCGATATAGACATATCCATCAACCACTGCTGGGGATGACCCTGTTCCCTCGTTCGTTTCAAACTCCCAAAATTTAATACCTGTTTTTGCCCCCAAACAATAGACCCGTCCGCTGTTGCGGTCATACCCACTTCCAAAATAAACTTTGTTGTTAACAATTACAGGAGATGACCAGCCGACCCCACCGCCTGTATTAAATCGCCAAGCAACAAAACCTGTTCTTGCGTTAATGCAGTACATATTGCCGAATGCCACATCACCCGTAAGATTTGACCAATTGTCACCGATATAGAGATTTCCATTTTTGATAGCTGGGGACGAAGCGCAAAGGAACTTTAGACTATTCATCCAAACCGGATCACCGGGTTTATACAAAAAATCACAGCTTGCAAAACACGTAAGAAGAATAATTGCACAGGCAATGAGATGTTTCTTACATCTTGTTGGCATGGATTTTCTCAAGGATATGTGCCTGTCCTGGCGGGATTGCCTCTGAACATAGGCCAGGCACCATCATCACCCTCGGCGGCCTTGAGACAATATAGCCTACCATCATCATCGGAAACATACACAAAGCCATCATCAACAGCTGCTGAATATAGCTGCTCTCCAGCATCATAAGACCATATGAGTTCACCGGTGTTTTTATCAAGACACAGCATTTTATGATATCCCGATTCTATATACACATATTTATCAGAAATCGCCGGGGAACCATCTATTGAAACATCATCTTTCTCTGCTTGATGCTCCCAAACTTTTTCACCGGTCTCTGCATTAAAACAATAAATAACTCCTTTAAGACCGCCTACATATACCTTACCGGCTGAAACAGAGGGTGCTGATGTAATAGCTTCATCATCAAATACCCACACCTGCTCCCCTGTATCAGCATCAAGGCAGTACAAACCTTTATCGTCTCGGGCTGCATTGATATAAACAAATCCCCCTGAAACAGCCGGTGAATCATAAAATGCATCCTTCTTTTCAAATACCCACACCAATTCACCAGTAACGGCATCAAGGCAATATGCTTTATTATGGTAAGGTTGATAGTAAGATGTTAGATACACTTTCCCGTGTGCAACAGCAGGTGCTGTAATTATATTGTTTTCTGTTTGATGCTCCCAAACCTTCTCACCGGACTGCGCATTTAGACAATAAACAACACCGTTACTGCTCCCAACATAGACATACCCATCAACCACTGCCGGGGAAGAGCTTATCCCGACACTTGTTTTAAACTCCCAAAATTTAATGCCCGTTTTTGCTCCCAGACAGTATACCCGTCCATTGTTTTCCTCATACCTGCTGCTGAAATAGACCTTTCCATCAACAACAGCCGGAGATGAAAAAACAGCACCCCCTGCATTAAAACGCCAGGCCTTTAGCCCGGTTCGGGCATTAATACAGTACATGTTGCCGAATGTTCTAGTGGCTCCAGGGGCTTCCCAGTAGTCACCAATATAAATATAACTGCCGGCTATTGCTGGAGACGAGTGGCTGTAAAACAGCAATGTTGACACCCAAACCAACTCCCCGGGTTCATATTTCTGGTCACAGCCTGCAAAGAAAAGGATTGAGCAGATAATTAAGTGTTTTTTGCAGTGTGGTTGCATGGATATTCTTAAGGATATGTTCCAGTTCTGGCGGGATTGCCTCGGAACATCGGCCAAGCACCATCATCGCCCTCGGCTGCTTTAATGCAGTAAACTCGACCATAATAAGTTGATACATACACGAAGCCATTTTCCACAACTGCTGAATTTGGACTATCGTCAAAATCAGTTTGCCATGCCAATTCACCTGTTGAAGCAGACAGGCATAACAATTCATGATCTCCAGATTCAATATAAACATAATTGCCAGTAACTGTTGGCGAACCGCTTATAGAGTAATCTTTCTCTACTTGATACTCCCAGACCTTTTCTCCATTTTTGGCATTAAGACAGTATACAATCCCATTACCGCTACCGACATACAATTTGTTATTGATTATAGCGGGAGAGGATGACCATCCATCAGTTGAAAAGGTCCAAATCAAATCTCCTGTTACTGCATCGAGACAATACAAACCTTTATCTTCTCCAGAGGCATGGATGTACACATATCCCCCAGCAACAGCTGGAGATGAAATTATATAGTCAGTTATTTTCAAACTCCAGATTTCGTCACCTGTAGCAGCATTAAGGCAATAAACATTTCCATGTGATCCATTTACATATACATTGTCATTTGCAACAGCTGGCACCGTACTAACTCCTCCGACGGTAGAAAATTCCCATATTTTTTTACCAGTCTGCGCATTAAGACAGTATACAAACCCACTATTGCTGCTGCTAGTACTCCCCACATAAACAAAGCCATCAACCACTGCCGGGGATGAACTTATCCCGACACTTGTTTCAAACTCCCAAAATTTAATACCGAGCTTTGCTCCTAAGCAGTAGACACGCCCACTACTTTTATCATAAGCGCTGACAAAAAAGACTTTTCCATTGACAATAGCTGGGGAAGATAAAACTACATTGCCCGTATTAAATCGCCACACCTTTAGTCCGGTTTTTGCATCGATACAGTACATATTACCAAACGTTAAATCCCCCGTAAGGTTTGACCAGTTATCGGCAACATAGATATACCCCTCAGATATCGTCGGGTTTGATCGCCCGTTAAACAACATTTTATATCTCCACACCAACTCCCCCGGTTCAAATTCCTGATCATCACAACTTAAAAAACACGTGAGGAGTAGGATTAGGCAGACTAAGTATTTTTTGTATCGTGATTGCATAAACCTATTCTTTAGGTGTTAAATAGAATACTTGCGTGGTTTTTTTCTTCCCAACAGCTGGTGGTTACAGCTTTGAATTTATCGATACGACTATAAACTATTGTTTAAAAAATATGTATCAATATTTTTGTATTCATCCGCTGTAACCACCTGTTACATGTAAAACCTGAATTATTGCAAATGTTACTTTATCAAGGATCGCAAGCATCACCCAAGCCGTCCTGGTCACTGTCTTCTTGGCCTGGGTTTGAGTCATGAGGACAATTATCGCAGACATCACCTATGCCGTCCCCATCCTGGTCATTCTGAATAATGTCACACCAACGGTACCATTGATTTTCTCCATCCTGGCATTCCGGATGTGACGTGCAGCTTCCCCATGCCTCCTTAGTTAAATAATTAAAACAAGTGCCTGCCCCGGCTGCGTTGTTGACTGTAGGACAGTTGTCACAGGCATCTCCCTTGGTATCATTGTCTGAATTAAGCTGATTAGTGTTGGAATCATTAGGGCAGTTGTCACAGACATCTCCTATCTCGTCACTGTCTGTATCTGCCTGGTCTGCATTCGTAATATTAGGACAGTTGTCACAAGCATCTCCCCTTGTATCATTATCACTGTTTTGCTGGTCTGCATTTACGGCTGTCGGGCAATTATCGCAAGGGTTATCTATCGTATCATTGTCTATATCATATGAAGCGTTTTCGCACCATTTCCACCACTCTGTCTCATTATCCTTGCAATCGGAGTGTTGCGTACATGTTCCCCAAACAGTCTCGGTATAAAAATCAAAACAACTTCCTAAAGCAGAGCTATTGGGAACAGAAGGGCAAGTATCATTATCATTTGCCAAACCGTCTCCATCAATATCCGTATCGCAGATATCCCCATATGTATCATTGTCTGTATCAAGTTGGTCGGGATTTGCATCATTAGGACAGTTATCGCATGGGTCACCAACTGTATCATTGTCAGAGTCTGTCTGAGATGTATTGCTAATTAATGGACAATTATCACAGGCCGTTCCTATAGTATCAGTATCATTATCAAGCTGCTGAGGGTTAGCAGTAGTTGGACAATTATCCCAGTCGTCGGGGAGTCCGTCACTGTCCTGGTCACCTGGTGTGTCAGATGGGTCAAGAGGGTCTGTGTCAAAACTTTTTACTTCAATACCATCTGAAAAACCGTCGCCATCCGTATCTTCGTTCAGAGGGTCTGTGTCTACTCCAACTGTGTAAGTGCTGTTATCGCCGCCGTATGCTATCTCCTCAAAATCACTCAGCCCGTCATTGTCGCTGTCAGGGTTGAAATCCTGAGTGTTAAATATCTCATTTTCCTGCCGGTCACTCAGATTATCACTATCCCTATCGAAATAGGCAAAATCATTATAACTGTATGAAGCAGTTGTATATGACGTATCCATGGCATCCATAGGCGCCGAAGGTGATTCGTCCTCTGTGCTTAGCAGAACATTTTCAACATAATAAGGTCCGTTTACACCATGGTTCCAGATTTCATTACCGCTGAATTCAAGCATTGCACTCCCGGTACCGCTTGATGCGTCAAGGACAGTACTTGCTGTAGTAATTCTGTTCCCGGAAGAATCCTTTAATGAGCCTGACAGGCTTATCCGGCTGTCCTGAGTCATGGAAAAACCTATTTCAACACTCAAGGTTTTGTATTTTCCATTTTCATCTTGGTCAGTGCCACTATCAGAAACTCCTCCGGTTATCTGCCCAGTACGATTATATGCCTGAAAATATGACCGAGAAGAACGTTCAAAGGTCTCATTATCACTGTCAATCCCCAAAGCTGTAACATCTACAATGTAGGTTCCGTTATCAGACAATCCAGAATAGCTGTTGCCGAATATACCATCGTCGGTTGCATTGTCATAATGCAAGCCGTCATCATACAGAGTCAGGTTATCAGTGGAATTATCAGGGGCAGTAATTATAGCATTAATCTGGACATTGGTTATAACTGACTGTCCTTCTTGGGCTATGGCCTGGAAAACGACCGGATCAGAACCATTCAAAAATGCAATATTTGGAGTGTACAATTCCAAAGATAGATCATTATCAACCATGGCAAACAGGTTAAAATCCTCGCCACCAGCTGATACTGAGAAACCGTACACATGAGCCATCCATATGCCGGTTGTTGGGCTTGATATATTATAACTGTTGAATTTTGTATCGGCTGTCTCATTGTCTTTGAAGGTAATATCAGAGTTACTGGCGGCTACAGCAGGGTTAATAGTGTTATTGTCAGTATCAGTAAGGGTTAAGTCAAGGCTTCCCTCTTCCCAGAAGAGAGTAATTGTCATGTTGTCTGACGGATCGATAAAATACTCTGTGGTTTTAGTAACTCCTGTTTGAATAGAATCTGAAACAGAAGGTAGTGCCTGAGGTGTCGTCCATGAAGTACTTCCCTGTTGGCTTAAATAGGGAGCTTTGAAGTTGTTTACTGGTGGTTCCTGAATTGCGCCTTCGTTGTCGTTTAATATATCTTTTACGTAATAATTAAAAATATCATCGTCTCGAGTAATTTCAATATGATTATAGGCCGCTTCCCACACTGTTTTGTGTTTGGGATGGAATTCGTAATCATCTCGATTATTGCTCAGGATTATGGGTTTGTCGTTACTATCCTTTACTGGATCAAGTAATGATCTAATTTTTTGCCGTTCCCAGACTCCATCTGCAATTTCACCATGACTACTATGTGCACCAACCATACAGTCGTTTTTTATTTCACCTTGAGGATAAGATACTGATTTAGTAAACCACTTAACATGATTGCCCATAAAATGAAAGGGTAGTTGACGTGTGTCACTGTCTGGAATATCTCGCAATCTCCAATCAATACCAGCTATTATAAAATACTCATGATCGTTTTGTATTTCCATATTATTAATAATATTCAGCCAAGCTCGGTAGGGAATCAGGTTCTGAGTTGTAGGCCAGTAAGTAATATGTTTTGATCCAAGAACAATAACCCAAGGTGCTGGAAATCGCATGATAAACTCCATTATCATTGCGCCGGTATTAGCGGGAGACAGCATAATAATACGGTCAATTTTAGGATAGTCTGGATTATTTGGCAATACCTCTTCGTTCCAGTGCTGGATGAACTTACGAGAAGTCAAACCACCATAGCTGTGGCCGATAATATTAAAGGTCGATGGCCAAGGGTTACCCTCTTTTTTTAAAATATCCAGTTTATTAACGACCCATTTTTCAAGGCCAACGGCAACGTCTTCGGGCATACACTTGCCGACAGCGCCCATGGTATTAGCACAGTTTGGGTCTCCAAGTTGTCTACAATACTCTTCTCGACAGAAAGGAATATACCATTTACTAGCTTCTCCATTACAATATTCGCCATACGTTTCATATTCCCCGCACCAACCATACTGGGAAGTATAGTTGTCAGTATTTGTTGCGTCCCAAACTTCAAAATCATTTTTTAAATTTCCAAAAAAATCGCTGCTATTATCAGAATCTCCTTTCCAATAATATTGCCCATCAGCGCCATGGCCACGTATCAAAAGCACTACCGGTTTACTTTTCTCTTTTGATGCTTCTTCTGTCTGAGGAAGTGTTTCTTGACCAACTGGCGGCATTGTTTTAAACGTGACTGTATAATAATATAAATCTCCAGGCTCAATATTTTTGTCATCAACAATAATAAATTCGTCAGAAGTATCCTCCATATTTGGACCGTACTCTCCCTCTGCAACAACTGATTTGCTCTCGTTGTCAAAATCATACGGCTCACCATGCTTACGTCGATAGACCTTATAGGAATAGGCACCATCTGTTTTATATTTGCGCACTTTCACAATAAGCGATTTGCTATCACCAGGGTCGGTAACACTGATTCCAGCAACATACATTATTTGAACCGGTAACGGGCGAATATAGCTTGTCCCATCACCGACCTCACTTCCCCACCCCCACAGCGTGCCATCTTCTTTCAGCGCTAAACTGAGTTTCTCTCCTGCGCTAACTGCAACCCAGTCATTGCCGGTACCCACCCTGGCTGGTGAATGCCTGTCGTATTGATGCCCCTCTCCCGATCCATGGTTTCCATCACCAAGCTGACCATACTCATTAGCACCCCATGACCATAGGGTTCCATCGTTTTTCAATGCAAGACTGTGATAGTGCCCGGCAGACACAGCCTTCCAGTTAGTGGCTGAACCGACCTGTGTTGGAGAAAACTTATTATTCTCGTGTGTCCCATCGCCGAGTTGACCATAGTCATTATTTCCCCATGACCACAGCGTACCGTTTGTTTTGAGCGCAAGGTTATGAAAAGAGCCGGTGCTTACAACGGCCCAGTTAGTGGCTGAACCGACCTGTGCTGGGGTGTTTCTGTTGTTGTTTGTCCCATCACCGAGTTGACCAACCCAATTACCCCCCCACGACCACAAGGTTCCATCGTTTTTTAATGCCATGCTGTGGTAACTTCCTCCAGCCACAGCAGTCCAATTAGTGGCTGAGCCAACTTGTGCTGGTGTGTTCCTGTCATTGTTTGTACCATCACCCAACTGTCCACGATAATTATACCCCCACGACCACAAGGTACCGTCGTCTTGAATTGCCAGGCTGTGATAGTAACCTCCAGAAACAGCAGACCAACTCGTAGATGAACCGACTTGTGCTGGTGTGTTCCTGTCATTGTTTGTACCATCACCCAACTGTCCATAAGAATTGTATCCCCAAGACCACAAAGTTCCGTTGTCCTTTACAGCCAGACTGTGAATCCCTCCGGCTGACAGGTCTTTCCAAGCTGCAGTACTTCCAATTTGAGTAGGTGTGTTCTTGTCACTATTTGTACCGTCACCAATTTGACCATAATAGTTGTCTCTCCAACCCCATAACGTTCCATTAGGCTTTATAGCCATGCAATGGTCATTTCCTGAAATTTTTGCTTCCGTGGCATTAGCGTTTTCAAATGCCAGTAATGACAATGAAAAACTAAATATAAAAAATATTACTCCTATTGCCCCTATTCTTTTTTCTGTACACATTATCCTGTACCTCCCTTTGAAAATTATTAGGTTCTTATATTATCCCCGATAAAATGCAACATTAACAGTTGTGGATCCTTTCTTTGTAATTTATTTGCAGAAAAAATTACCAGAACAGAGTGAAAAAGAGAGGATATAGAGAATAGGTTTGTGGAAAGAAGCGCAGTAGTAGGCTCAACTCTTAAAGATAGATTCGTGCTGATATTCTTTTTGATAGTGGTGCCCCTCTAATTTTTTTACGAACTGCTGTTGTCGAATAAAAAGTTAAACGAGTGGATCAATAAAATTCACAACAAGGTTTTCCCAGCACATTGCTAAATACTATATAATGATTAATTAGTCTGTATTTTTTAGGTATTGATTAATGTTTCTTTGGGTATTAATTAATATTGCGAAATGTTGTTGCCCCAAGAGATATTATGTTTTAAGACTAGCACTAACAGATTACATTTGCAAAGAAATAGTACAAGAGATGTATTAACGGGAAGATGTAAATGAGTAGAACTACTTACCACAAAGGCCAGCTTGCTGAATTAAAAAAAGCGGCCCTACCTGCCGAGGGGCAGTTGGCAGGCAGGGAGGAAGGAAAAACTCCGCTTTTTTTAATTTATAATGCCAAGGCAGATGCTTACAAAAAAACAAAGGGTTATCTGCTTTGCTGTATCATAATTAAAGGTTTTTATGATTATAGTGTTTTATATATCTCTGTTGATCTCCAAGCGATTTAATTTTTTCAAATCGTTTTTCTCCAATATACAAACCAGTGCCCCTTAATTGCATATTAATCTTCAATGGCAATCCTTGCTTATCCTTTGCTTCCAGAATAAATGCTTTCTCTCCTTGCTGAAAATACAAACCCTTTTTAATAATATCTTTACCAGTGTCACCCTTAGAAGAATCTGCCTTTTTTCTAAGAGTATAATTTGATTCATCAAACTGAACAGTATAATACGGGTTATCGACTCTGAGCCAATAACCAAGAACACTATCTGGTTTGTTATAGGCACAACCAACAAAAACAAATAATATTAAAACAGGAAAATTAAAATAAAACCTTCGCACAACTGCCCCTCTATTCATGAATGGCTGTTACTCAAAAAAACCTGAATAAAATTTTATCACAAATCATTACAGGAATAAATAAGCATAACTACCTATGCCTAGCTTTAATCAGCTAACCTCTATAGACTTGACATTCTTTAAAATAACAAGAACATCCTGAGCTGCTTTTCTTCTGCTTTCATCATGACTATTACAAATAAACCAAGTCATATCAGCTATAACCCTATCAATTGATTCCTCATCAAGCGCAGGCAGCATATTAAGAAGAGTCTTTACAGCATCACTTCTACAACCTCCATCTTCTGCACGGTTAATGATATACACAAGCTCAGAGGTTACTCTGTCTACCATATCACTCTCCTTTATGAAAAGCAGGAGAATCAAGCAAAGATTTAATCATAGGAATAACAACAGGCATCATTTTCTTTGCAGTGTTTTTTAGAATTGGATATTCTTCAAGCAAAGAAACAATTTCATCTGAATGTTGATAGTTAAACTTAACAATTTCTCGACCAAAACTATTTTTTAAAAGAACTTCATCACGAAACTTTCTAAAAGTTTCTAGTTGATAAGGGTTGGTTTCTGCAAGATATGAAATTACACAATCATTTGAAGTGCTAACACACTTGCCATTTACACATTCATCTTCACAATACTCTTTTACTCCTTCTCTCTCACCATTAGAGTTATACCAATAGACATCATCGTTATAACACTTGTAAGAATCATGCGTACACGCACCATCAATACACTCATACTCACAATTTAAAATTAACATCTTTTGAATATCTGAATCACAGGAATCGTCTGAACAAATATTTTTTTCATAATCCCTATACACATCATTGTTGTCGCAATAGGCATCTCCAGAATAACCACTTTCACCACACTCTTCTTTTTTCTCTTCCCTATTGCCGGCAGAATTATACCAGTAAACATCTCCACTATAGCATTCGTAATAGTCATGGGAATCAGGTTTGTTTTTACATTTATCATCTTCACACCCATACACACAGTCTATAGACTTCTTTTCAACCTGTGAAATACAAGTATCATCTGAACAGATATTTTTTTCATAATCCTGATAAAGCTTATCTCCCTCACAATACGCATTGCCTACATAACCATCATCCCCGCACTCTTCTTTTTTGTTTCCTTTATTGCCATTAGCATCAAACCAGTAGACATCGTTGTCATAACACTTATAGGTTTCTTCAGGAGGAGGGGTATCGTCACATTCCCCATCCTTACATTCATACCTGCAATCATATATTTTTTTCTTTTCTATCACTTCATAACACGCACTATCTGAACAATCTTTTGTTACATAGTCACGATATAAGTTATCATCATCGCCACAATAGGCCTCTCCTGTATAACCGCTTATACCACAACTCTCTTTTAATTCTTCTCTGTTGCCTTCAGAATCAAACCAATAAATATTACCCTCAGAACATCTGTATGAAGCATGAGAGCTTCCGCCAGAACCAGAGCCATCAGGTAAGCATGCTCCATTTGAACAACCATTGGAACAAACTTCTTGCCTTACTTGATTGGTATTTAAATAGCAAGAACCTGCATCACATCCGACATTTTCATGATTTCTATAAACATCACCATCCAAACAATAATTAGAGCCAACATACTCACTTTCACCGCACTCTTCGTTTTTTTCCTCTCTATTATTACATGAGTCATACCAATAAGAATCTCCCTGGTAGCATCCAGTATGGTCATGACTATCACAATCAGGAGATTTCTCCTGAACAGTTATTTTTGTGCCCCATTTATTATTGCGTTCTTCACCAGAGCTTGCAGGAGTTTCATTCTTAAATGCTTGGATTGCTGCTGAGTTGCTGGTAGTCGGCACACATCTTACCCAAACATAATAATTCCCTGGACTAGAAGGAACTTTTATAGTAGCACTACTACCTGACCAGAGGGGCCAAGGTGTCACATCTTGATTAGTGATTTAATTTGTTTATATGTTTTCTGCAACTTTCGATCAATAGAAATATCCTTACGCATCATGTGCACCCTTCGACTTACGGCTGAATAACTCAATCCAAACATCTCCCCTATTTCGTAATTGGTATATCGACCGGCTTCCCACAAGGCATACAAAAGCAAATCACGGTTCTCTTTATCTTTTTGTCTGACCCGCCTCCGCCCGACCATCTCTTCTACATCAAGGCCAAGCATGGCGGATGCCTCTTTCAATTTTGCCTCTGGATTTTCCGCTTTTAATATCTTTTTTTGCTGGGGAAATTCTGCTCCTGGATTGCCCCCATTCAGAAATCTATCTTTGATATCCTCTGCAAAATCTTCTCCACCAAGCAAAAGTCCGTATTTAACATCCTCCCATATGCGCTTATCTTCACGGGCATACTCTTGCACGTAATTGCGATACGCAGTATGTTTTCCTCGCCTTGGAACCTGTGACAGAATCAGGGATGTTTCCAACCATTCCGGTTTATTCTTGTCGTAGGCATATGCTTTATAGCTGCTCCAGGGATAGTCAATAAGACGATTTGCCATGTTTGTCCGGATGGGATTCCGATGAATGTAACAGGATAACTGCATCAGGTAGGCGTCATTTTCAACCAAGAAACTCTTGAAACGCCCTTGGAATAGGTGTCCGCTACGCTGATGCCTTGTATTAAAATATCGTGTGTAAGTGATGGAAAACCACTGCATACTCCGTGAAAGATTTGCCCGGGGTGTTCTTAAGAGCAAATGGTAATGGTTATTCATCAAAACATAAGCGTGAACCTCTACACCATGGCGCCGACTCATGTTGCCCAATATTTCCAGAAATCGCGTCCGGTCATGATCATCACGTACAATATCCCGTTGCTCATTGCCGCGAGACATCACATGATACAGCGCATTCTCATACTCAATCCGCCATTGTCGTGTCATACTCCCTTAGTATCAATTCCCTTGGTTCGTGTCAACCATTAATCACTAATCAAGATGTGACACCTATTACGTACACTCCTTAATTATGCCAGCTCTCCATACAGGGCCGAATGATCGGATAGATCCCACAGGAAATTAATCCTGTCCATTCCGTCAAGCTGATTCCATCCCCGCACGAGTATTTCATTGTTGTTACCGTCAAGATCGTAGAAAGAAAGCTCCTTGCTTGCAATAACATGATCCAGGTCCGACTTCTTTGCGTCAGCCAGTTCGCTTACCTTCAATTTTTTTCTTCTTCCGCGCGGGCCGGTGCCCCATTGATGCCAAGTGTACTCTTTATCCTTGTACAGCATGCGCATGCCGTTTTTTTCAGCGTCACGTTTCAGTTTATTTATCTCGGCCTGGCCTGAAATGGTTCTGCCTTTTCCCATGGTGTTAAGATCGCCCATTGCAATCAGGTTGGCCCGGTTGTTTGAGCTGTTCTTTTTCAGTGCGGTTTGCAGTTTCCAGATTTTCTTGAACATTGCTTTGCGGTTTTCATATGCTTTTTTGTCGGTACCGGAATCGGTGTGGAGATATAATAGATTATAAACCTCACCACCGTACACCACCGACACGAGACCACCGGGTCGCAATCCGAGATTCTTATTAAGGAAGCCGCGTTTCTGGGTCCAGATAACCTGCTGGAATTTTCCACGACGCCAGCCAACGATCATCTCAAGGCCACCCTTGCTGTCTGTGACTGCAAAATCATATTCTTTGAAATGCTTCAGCATCAGTGTGCGCATCTGCTTTTTAGCCCTGAACTCGATAAGACCGAACACATCAGGATTAAGACCTGTTATAAGTTTATCGGCCTCTGCCAAACGGCTCGAACTGCCTTTATACATCCGTACATTCCATGACAAAAATGAAAATTTCATAGTATTCCCCTGTAAATAAGTTTTTGGTGTTGACCCTGAACTATCTGACTCATTACCCAAGCAACAGCCTTTTGTATGGTTTGTTCTGCCAAAGGGATGGTGAGGAAAACACTTTTGTTACTTTTCTGTTTGATGTTGGTAGAGCGGGGAAAGTTGCTATGCCCCATAAAAACAACAACTATTACAAAAGACCGTGTTGCGCTTCATCGTGCTTCTCACGTTACTGTCAGATTCGAATTCCTGGATGTTGAAATCAGGTTCGGCGGGTATAACCAACTCATTCCTGTGTAGTTGTGCTCACTCAATACCACAAGTGAATAAAAAATGTAAATAAGCAGAACTACCTATGTGTTTAAGAAAATTTTATTTTGATGGGTGAAGAGTGAAGATGAGGGCTGGCTTTACTCGGTTACTTTTACCAGTTTGACAGAACTGCCGGAAAGGACCATTTCCTCTTTACCACCGAATGTGCTGCCTGATGAATGAAAGCCTCCGCTAAGAAAGGGTTTTTCAAAATCGAGGAAGATACGGATTGAATCCCGTTTTATGTTTTCTTTTTCAATCAGATATCCCGACAACTCTGCGTCGATAATATACTCCCGATTTCCCAGCCATCGATAGAGTATATTGTTGAGCTCCATTGTACCGTATTGAATAGTCGCATCCCCGATTGTACCCGACACAGTACCATGCTCATCAATATTCAACTCGAAGGGCATCTGTTTTTGTGCGCACCATGTGACGATAATGGTACCCTCCCCCTTCCAGGTCCCGACAAATACTTCATTTGAAGCGTAAACCGCACGAGCCGGATACAATGCAAAGAGGAGCATATAAACTATCAGTAGTGATTTTTGCAACATAATCGGGTTATCGGGGCCACGCCTGCACCTCATACCGGGTTCCACATCAAGTTTTTGTTGAAGGAGAGGAAGGCCACTGGTTGTTTTTGTATTGCTCGCTGAATACCGGTGAATTGACCGTAAGGTACTCCAGCACACCGCTGCCGATGTTCTTCATGCCGTGTTGTGCATTCGAGGGGATATGCACGGCATCGCCCACGGAAACCTCTTCTGTTTCATTCTCTATTGTCATAAGGCCCGTGCCTTGAATGATGTAATAGCACTGTTCCGGCCCGTGCCGATGGACCGGCTGTCCTGATCCAGCGGGATTTTCTGAGATTTGAATAGACACATTTTTTGCTGATGAATTCTGCGGGCCGATCAACATCCATGAGGTAAGAATATCAAGATTGCCGGTATTTTTTGAAGTATGCCTGTTAAAGATTTCCATGGGTACCTCTCTGTGGTTTTCCGGAAAGAAAGCTGCAGCCTGGGTTCAGGTGCAAGCTTCTTTACCCCGGGCGGACGAAACGACATGCATAAGCAGTGCAAGAAGACCGTAATACGCGGCAACTGATACAAAACCGATGATTAAAGACATATCCTGAAGACCATAGTCGGCGAGAAAAAGATAGGCGGCCTCCCCTATGATAAACCCCGGCCAGAAAAGAGCCCAGGCCCAGGCAGGGATTGCCAGCCAGAGGTCGCCACCCGCGATAACATACACAGCCGAGGCTGCAAAGCCGAACAGACAACCATAGAAAAATGTTTTTAATGTTGTTCGTTTGCGAGACATGAGGCCCCTGAAAATAAGATGTTTTTAAAAAGTATACAACTGAAAGGAAAGGGGTGTCCAATGAAAAAAAAGCAGAAGCCCGGCTATAAGCTTCTGCTTTTTGTAGTGTGCACAGCAACCTGCCCCACTCCTACAGTTGCCGTACACTCGGGGCTGCGGCCCGATCTTCTTTTTTTATATCTCAACCCGGTAATCGCATGTTCTACAGCCTGCAAATGCGCGATACTGTATGGTAACACCATAGCGGGTCCAGGGTTCGTATCTCATGCTGGATTGACATTTGGGACACACCTCATTTTCCGCGATCAGGCGGTCGAGCTCGGCGATAAGCTGGTTTGGAGGAGCGGGAATAAATCCCTGGATAACCAGTTCATGGGTGCGTGGTACTGTTGCCGGCATCTCTATTGCCCTTCCTTGTAATATACCCTATGAGGCGGTCGGAGAGCGTCCATCTCCTGCGTTGCGGCAATCCCGTTTGAAAAGCTGCTCCGGGGTCAGGGAAAAGCCGGGACACAGGTCGTTGAGCCTGTTGTTTGTCGCCAACAGGGTTGCTTCTTCAACGTTTTTGCTTTTGTAGTGCTCGTGGGCCTTGATCACGTTGGACACCATGGCATTGCTTACCTTGCATATGGCCTCGATATCCTTGTTTTTCACATCGATAAAATCAAGAATCTTCCGCACCCGGGCTTCGCGCGGTAGCTCCAGCATGGCTGTAACAATGGCCTTGACCTTCTCGGGATCTGCATCCATATTACTATTGACCTTAATACGTTAAGGTGATATTTGGTTGTTTATCCTGCATAATTAATTAAGGTTAATTGTGTAAGGCTACGGATCATGTTAGTCGCTAATCGACATATTGTCAAGTATTTTTATCGCTCAACGAATATTAATGATGAAGAAAATATCCTCCCTCGGCAAACGAATTCGCTATTTGCGCAAAGAAAAGGGCCTCACACTGCAGGAATTCGGCGATCTCCTGGGGAAAAAGCCCAATTCCTTATCGGAAATCGAAAACGACAAAGCCAACGTATCCGATACCCTTGTCAAGCTGATAACCCACATGTGCGATTCCACCGAACAGTGGATCAAAACCGGGGAAGGCGACCCCCATGCCGGACCCCGGCCTAAAACCGCTCCGGCATCCACCGTATACCCGGAAAATCTTGAAAACGACGACTTTGCAATGATAGGCGATCTGATCAAATACTACTCGGCCCTGCCGCCCAAAGACCGCAAAAAACTCTATGCCCAGGCAAAGAACCTGCATTCAAAAGCCACGGGTTCTCCCGGAGGGGGTGGGAAAAAAACATCCGGCTGATGTTTCAGACTGTCGTACAATATCAAACGTTACATACACGCAAGGGAAGCAGATGAAATCTTTTGTACCGGCACTTGTGATCGGACTTGTGATGTTCGCGCCTCCCGGATCGGCTCAGGAGACAAAACCCGACAGGCGTGTGGACGAGTCCCGGACAGCCGTTGCGCAACTGGGCCGGGAACTGAAAGTCCGGCTGCAAAAAGCTCTCCAGGGAGGCGGGCCGGTTGAGGCCATCGGCGTCTGCCGTCTGAGCGCGCCCGCCATTGCCGAGCGCCTTTCCCGCGAAAGCGGGTTTACCGTGGGGCGCACAGCCCTCAAAATCCGCAACCCGAAAAACAGCCCCGACCCCTGGGAGCAAAAAACCCTGGAAGCATTTACCCGGCGCAGCCGGGCAGGAGAAAGCCCGGCAACACTGGAACTCCACGAAATAGTTACCGGTCCGGACGGCCGCAGGCGGTTTCGCTATATGAAAGCCATTCCCACGGGTGAAATCTGCCTGGTGTGTCACGGCACAACCATTGCGCCGGATATTGCTGCGGCCCTGAAAACCAACTACCCCGGCGATCGCGCCACCGGTTTTAAAAAAGGTGATATCCGGGGTGCCTTTACCCTAAAGCGTCCGCTTGATTAATGGCGTGCAAAAAAGCGGTTACCATCTACGGAATCTCATCCGGCTGCTGAAAAACCGCCGGTGCAGTATCATATAAAACGCTCCACCACACCTGCTATATCAGCTGAAAAACTTCATATTTTCAGACAAGCCCTCTCCTTAACGCATAATTAACGCTTTGCTAAATCAACGTTAACCATTCCGTGTTACCCTTTAATAAAACAATAAAAAAACAAACAGCACTGTCTTTATTATGAGCCCGGAATTTTTTTTTCTCATCATCGGCACCTGCACCATCCTGTACCTCTGCTGGAAATCCGATCCCTTCGGCGTCCAATCACTTGCCATTGGGATTCAGCTCTCAGGCATACAGGATCTTTGCCTGATTGTGAATGTTGACGATACACTTCCCGAAAGCAGCCGTATACACAAAGAGACAACCGAGGGCATTACACGCCGACTGCACGCCCGCGGCTTGCATGTTGTTCCACAGTTTACCCGGGCTGCATCACTATACCGCTGCAGCGGCACCCTGGTTGTGGAACTCCATGAAAAACGGGTTGCCCCCTTACAGAGAAGTCTGGTGACCGCCTCTTTTAAGCTCTACCGACCCGCTGAGAGCGGCGACCCGGGCATGTACCTGGCCTGGGCCAAAAGTAAACACCGTCTAGCGCCGTTCAGCCACAGCACTGCACGTGTTGAACGTGTTACGAAAAACGTTCTGTATGACTTTCTTGAAAACATTCGTTCTACAAACCGGTTGCACCATGTCGGCGTGTAGTCGGTTTGCTTATCTTTCCGATACCGGCCGGGTTCCCTTAAGCGTTCCAGTCTGCCTATGAGCCTGGACAAACCCGTATTTATAGGCCTTGCCATCGGCGTCTTATCCTTTGTTACCCTGTACATCGGCAAAGGGCTCCAGAAATATGCCATTGAGGGCGTAAAAACAAAAAAGAGTCTCAAAAACAAACATTCGGCCATCTGGGTGCTGGGAACCGCCCTAGCGTTTGCATTTATGTTTGTTCACTGGGCCGCCCTGAAGTTCGCCCCCGTCAATCTGATTGCCCCCCTTGAAGGCACGGGGCTGGTAACGCTCATGGTGTTTTCTCACTATGTCCTGGAGGAATCCATATCGCGTGTGGAAATCATGGGGGTGGTATTGATTATCGGAGGCACGGCCCTTGCCAGCCTTTTCAACACCAATACCGCCGGGATTGCAACAACCCACTTCAGCATGACGGCGTTTCTCGGCGTGTGCGGCCCCCTTGTTGTTATCGGAATCATACCGGTTTCCATGTCGAAAGCCAACGGATATAAATATGCCGGATTCTCAATTGGTTTCAGTGCCGGCAGTATGATGGCGCTGCAGACCCTGACCAAGCGGTTGTCGTTTATCGAGGACCTCACTCTGGTTTTTTCGCCGCTGGCACTGATGTTCGGCACCGCCACCCTGGCAATAACCCAGTTTGCCTTTACCAAGGCCCAGGCAAACCAGGTTGTGCCCTGCTTTACATCGGCCAGCATCATTATCGCCACCCTGGCCGGAAGGCTGGTCCTGAGAGAAACCCTTGTGTCCATGCAGGTTGTCGGCATTGTCACCATTCTGACAGGCGTTGTTATGCTGACCGCCTTTCATCAAAGCACCCAACGTGAAAACAGCACCTCTTAATTCCCCTTTCATAAATACAAATCCTGCAAAACCCTGGGAGTAAGGTGTTCTTCGACTGTCTTACTCAGTTGATGTGCCGGTATTCTCCCATTTCCGTAATGCTGCCGCCGTTGTAGTAGTGAGTGTTACCGATGGTGTATCCGTTGTTGCCGTCGCTTCGATACGTGTAATCACCGACCGTACGTGATATGTGACCATCCGACCGAAAGGTAGTGGCGCTGATGGTTACTTCATACGTACCGTCCGAGTAATAAGTATAGTCGCCGATCCGGACGGCACTGGTCCCGTCGCGGTAATAGGTATAAGACCCCATTTCGGTGCTGCCCCCGTGCCGGATGTTGCCCCAGAAGGTATCCCCAGCCCACGCCGCGGTTGTAAAAACAACCGTTAAGCCAATGAATAGTGCTTGTTTGATCATATCTGCCGCCCCTCATGGATTTTTTTCAAAGGTGTTTCCCTGCTGACTATGACGATATAATGCCCCGCTTTCTTACAACAAAACAATGTGGTTTAAATAAGTTATTCAGCAGTTACGGGCGGCCGAAAACACCTTCCATCTTGACAAACACCAAAAATAATATAACAATTGATATATATCATAAGTTATATAATATCGGGATATGCAATGCCCCCCAAAATCAAATTCACCAAACAGGATGCCGTCCGGGCCGCAATGGAAATCGTACAGGAAGAAGGGCTTGACGGGCTGACCATGCGAAAAGTCGCCCAGCGGCTGGGCTCGTCCCTGCAGCCGGTATACAGTTGTTTCGACACCAAGTTCGAGATGGAGCAAAAGGTCATCAGTGAAACAAAGAAAATTCTTACTGATCATGCCAACAGGATGTACACCGACAGTCGACCCTTGAATATGGCCATAGGCCTTGTGCTGTTTGCCCGGGATTATTCCCGGCTCTTCCGGTCGATTTTTTTGCAGGACCGTGAATTCAAAGGAATCTTCAAGGAATTCAACCAGTACCATGTTGGACAAATGGAAACCATTGAACGCTTTGCCCGCATGGACAACCGGAACCGCCAACGCCTTTTAAATCGGTTATGGATGTTCACCTTCGGGTTTGCAACTCTGATGTGTACCGGGCTGGTGGAGGACACCGGCGACGACAACGTGATCGCCACCTTGCATGAGGTGGGAAGCCAAATCATCGAGGGAGCACTGACACAAGAATAATCCCCAAAACAGGAGTAAAAAAATGGAAGCACAGGAAAAAACAATTCTGGAAAAACACGGTGAAATTGCAAAAGCCGGATTCGAAGCCCTGCAACACAAGGTCATTGAACAGAAAGCCTGCTGCTACTGCGGTTCATGCATTGCGATCTGCCCGAAACAGTGCATTAGCCTGGGCGAGGACACCCCGCAACTCAGCGGCGACTGCAACAAGTGCGGCATATGCTACCTGGCCTGTCCCCGGACCTTTCTGCCGGTAACGCCCATCCAGCAGTGGCTGTTCAACACCAAAGACATTCCCCCGCTGGGAAATCACATCAGGGCCGAATGCGCCGGTTCCACCAGCGAAGAGATTCTGGCCGAAGCCCCCGACGGCGGGGTGGTGACCACACTTTTCACCTACCTGCTTGAAAGCGGCGCCATGGATGCCGTCATCACCACCGGCAAACAGCACCCGGACGGCTACTGTTATCATCCCAAACCACGGATCGTAACAGATCCAAAAAGCCTGCTGGAATGTATGGATAAAAAATACGACCCCAATCCCCTGCTGACTGTGCTCGGGGAAGCCGCAGACTTCGAAAAAGTTGCCTTTGCAGGGCTTGCCTGCCACGTGCAGGCCCTCCGAAAACTTCAGTATGCGGCCCACGCCTACCGGGAACTGTTCCCCGCCCTTGCCGGAGCGGCGGACAAGCTGACCCGTACCATTAAACTGGTGGTCGGCATCGGCGACATCGGACGTTTCGGCCGGGGCAAAATCGATACACTGCTGCAGGAGTACGGCGCAAGCGGCGAAGCCGAAGTGGCCCGGCATGTGGAGGAGCGTATTACGGCCGACTTCGTATTTACCCTGCATAGCGGCAAAGAGATCAGGATTCCCCAGTATGCCGTGATTAAATACCCGCAGCCCTTCTGCTTTCTGTGCAACGATTTCAACGGCTATGCCTCGGACCTGACCGTGGACCGCTCCGAGTTTCAGCAGTTCAACACCGTCATGCTGCGCAACACCAAAGCGGCTGAAATTTTCGACGCCTGCCTGGCCGAAAACCGGCTGCAGACACGGGAACTGCCCGACGAGGGCCGCGATTTTCTGGAAGGCATGGTTTCAATGCTCGAAGGCTTTACCGACTACGATCTCTACGGGTATGAGCACTACCTGAAAAACGGCGAGTTTAAAATCGACGATTCCATGCAGCAAATGTTCGGCAACCAGGAAAACCGCCGCCTGCGGGGGCTGCCGGAGAACATGCTGATGGAGCTTTTGAAGAAGTATCCGCAGTACGGGTTTTGCATAAACAAACGCCGGGAACTGGGCTATGAAAATCCGGAGCAGTTTTAAATCTTCGGAACGAATTGCCGCGCAATGGAGGTGGTGGCCCGCCCCCCAGGTGTTAAAACGGCACTATAGAACTAAAAAAAGCAGGTGGTTCTCAGCCACCTGCTTTTACACCTGAAAGAATCGGGATGCCGGAGCAGTGGAAACGCTACTGACTTCTGCTTTTTCCCGATACAATATCGTACGCGCCGCCCTCTTCGGCGGTAAACTCACCCCCGGCAAGATTGATAAAGGTATAGGGCATCTGCTGATCCAGTTCGCCCACCTCTTCGGTATACATGAATTTGGTCCCCTGGAATGAATATATTTTAAAAGGCACGTCTTCACCTTCTTCCGATGTGGCAACACCGGAAGCACCACAGGGAAAAAAGTTGCTGTCGCGTATTTCAGACCCGTCGATCACCCAGACAGCTGCCGTGCCGTCGCCGTATTCCACATCCCAGGTTCCCAGCCATACCTCGCACAGATCCTCACCCTCACCGCCGTCACCTTCCGGCCCCCATACGCGCTTGAACTTCTGTACCCGGTAGTTTTTAGCCTCGGCTACATAGACATTGCCTTCGGCATCCACGGCTGCGGCGCACGGCCCGAACATTTTGCCGTCCTCCTCGCCAAGAGAACCGAATATGGTGATAAAATTCCCGTGGGAATCGTACTGCTGCATACGGTTGTTCTGGGTGTCGGACACATACACATAGCCCTGCCCGTCAACGGAGACGCCCCCGGGTCCATAAAACTCCCCTTCGGCGCCCCCCTTCATCCCCCAGGCGGAGATGAACCCGCCCTGCGAATCGAATTTCTGGATGCGATGGTTATAGGTATCGGCCACATAGACATTGCCCCACACGTCGGCTGCAACGCCGAACGGCCCGGAGAATTCCCCGTTGCCCGACCCCTCGGTTCCCCACGATGTGATGTATGTACCGTCCGTATCAAACTTCTGGATGCGGTTGTTGTACGAATCGGCCACATAGATATGCCCGGTGGGACTCACGGTTATGCCCGAGGGATAATCGAACTCACCGTTTCCACTGCCCCGGGAACCCCAGGCTGTTATATAGGTTCCTTCCGAGTCGAACTTCTGGATGCGGTGGTTTTTGTAATCCGTCATATAGATATGTTCAGACGCATCAACGCCCAGGCCTGTGGGACAGAAAACGTCGGTGTTGTCTGTATCCACCGGGTAGCGCCATTTGGTAATGAAGTCGCCTTCGGCATCGAATTTCATGATATAGGACTGCCAGATATCGGCTACGTAGACGCTTCCGGAAGGACCCACGACAATATCTGCCGGCTCCATTATGATTTCGCCGTCGGCGGCGTCATCGTCCCGCCACTGCATAAACTCAAAATGCCATAGTGCTGCGCAGGCTCCTGCAATCAGCACGACACATACCAATACTGTGTATACTCTCTTGCTAGTACTCTTCATTGCACATACCCTCGTTAAATATAATTATTGTAGTAGTGGGTGTTCCAGGCTCTAAAACCTACTCTATAGCAAAACATGTTCAAAAGTCAACATTCGCCGCCGCCGGGTTTTGCAGGCACAAACAGTGCCTGCACTCCTCATGCAAATTTTTCACGACCCTGTCCATTGCGGGCATATCCGCTTTCCCCCCTCCTGAAACGCTTACAGCACATACCAAATGTGTTCTTGACTCTTTCTACCGGGGTAGGTATATAAATAGGTAATCAGAGAATATCATTGGGAGTCCTATGAGCATGAAAAAAAAGACTATTGAAAAAACACCGTTTCTGTTTAGCTATGCTGCGCCGGGTTGTATGGCAGGCGTGCTCTGTGCATGTATACTGACACTGCTGTGTATTCCTGCAGCGGGCTGGGCGCTTCCCCACAAGTCCGTTAACGGTCTGGAGTGGTCTTGCGGAGATACCAATACAAACGGAAAAAAGATCCTTGTTGCCTTCGACAGCAAGCACGGTTCGACTCAAAAAGCCGCGCGGCTCATATCCGAGGAACTGTGCGGGTGCGGCTTTCAGGTTGATATGAGCTATGCGCGTTATGTTGACGATATTTCAGGATATGACGCAGTTGTTGCCGGCAGCCCCATCTACTGGGCCACATTCCTGCCCGGGATAAAACAGTTTCTCAAAAAACACGAAACAACCCTGGCGCAAATGCCGGTCGCTTTTTTTGCATTGTCCACCCATGTCGATGAAGAAACAGGACTGGTGAAGGAAGAAACAAAGTCCTTCTTCGTTGATAAAGAGCTTGCAAAGCACCCCTCCATTACCTATGTTGGTGAAATCGGTATATTCGGGGGTGAATTCACCTTGCGGGACCTCTACCCGGTTGAAGTCTTTTCGATGACCCTTTCTAAATACTCGGACCAGGCCTGGTTCAATCCGTCGATGATACAGACGTGGGCGCAAAGCCTTTGCGATCTCCTTGACGACTGACATGCGCGTTGTGCCCGTGCACGTGCGGCACCTTCCGAATAACTGTTTGAGCCTGCGTTAATCCTGACCCGGGCAGGAAGCGTCGCTGCCATAACGCACTATCCTTTTAAAAAGGGGTTTTGAAGCAAAAAGGGGCGGCCATCAACGGTTGAAGCGATCACAATAAAAAAAGCGGGCGGCTTATGGCCGTCCGCGCATGCGATTCTCATTAGGTATCTGCTTATCCGGAATGAGGTGTGGTAAGCAGCCGCGCCGGATCATAGCCCTGCTCGGGCAGTTTCTCTAAAATACCCTGATACAAAGCGTGATCCAGCTTGGGGGTTCTTGAAAGAATCCATAAATATTTTCGACTGGGAGACCCGACCACCGCATACCGGTAGTCGGGGTCGAGCTGAATAATCCAGTAGTTGCCCCGGAAAGGCCAGAAAAAACTGACCTGCAGTTTTGCATTTGTTGCCGGGTCTACCACCCAGGCCCGGCCCTCGGCCTTTTTCTCTCGGCCGCCCGGCGAGTCGACCCGGCAACGATTGACCACGCTGATTTTTCCATCGTCGCGCAGGGTGTAGGTGGCCGTTGTGGCTGTACAGCCCTTCTGAAAGCTGTTGGGGTAGCGCGCAATCTCATACCACGTTCCCGCATACCGCGTGATGTCGACCCGGCTAACCACCTCCAGGGGCTCTTTTATGCCGGTTCCTTTTCCCGCGCATGCAGTGAGGATAAACAAAAAAAGTAAAATGCTTTTTTTCATCCGTGCCTTTCTCATCCAGTCGGATATCACTGGTTCCAGCCCAGCCACTGTTCCCCACCGAATTCAAGACCGGCCAGATCCGATGTGGCCGTGACAATCTCCGCCCACTGCAAACCCCGCTTTTCATACAGGCTGATGGTTACATCTCCGGTGACCGTTTCCCAGGTGTAAGGTTTCAGCCCTCCGTCTACAGTGGGGTTCATCAGGTTGATCAACTCGTCAAGGTCACAGGAGGCCTCTATGACGATTTTGTAGCGACCCTTTCGCGCTTCTATCTGCCACTGGCCCGGCTCAATCTCGTAATTGATAAGCACGAGGTTCTGGGGAAAACTGAAGGTATACAGACGGCCTGCATACTTGAGCCCGATACCGCAGGCATCGAAAACCGTTGTGCCCAGGGGCATGGTGCCGCCCCCGATGGAAAGACAGCACACCTGCGGGTCGTCGAAATGGTTGGCCTGCAGCCAGTACCAGTTTTCGGGAAACTCGCGGCCCCAGTTCTTTTCCTGGTACCCGATTAAATCGTCGAAGGTAAACACCTCACCGTTCCAGGTTATGCGGCCGGATGCAACAGCCTGCATGGCCCCCACATGCCAGTAGGTTTGCAGGTTCGGCAGGTACTGCATCCACCCCATGGTCCGGTCCCACCGCTCGGTAACACTGAAATCGATTTCCCACGAACAATTGTCGGTCCCGTTGGTTATGTTGCCGCTGCAATGCAGTTGTTCCAGATCACCGGATATACGGTTCTCCGTGCCGATACGCGCGTCGAACAGGTCGTTGCGGGAGCTGAAATCGTTCACGTCGAACTGTTGCAGCACCATTTCGCTGACCCCGGGAGAGTTGTTGCCGGCCATAATGAAACTCTGGCTGTAGGGTGACATGCCATCCGGATTTTGAACTGCATAGATAAAAAGAAACGAGCGTCCGCTCTCGGGGTCGGAAACTTTGAAATACCAGCCTTCAAAAAACTGGGACTGCCCCTGCCAGTGGTAGGCATTCTGGTCTAACGGTACGCCATAGGCATTAACGCACCAGAAAAGTATAACCGTTACGACAATCTTTTTGATCATAGTGACGTTCCTTTTTTCTGTTATGTACCGGCTTGATTATTACACACCCCCGGGCACTTTTCAAGCCGGAGCAGGATAAACATTTCCACCCGCGCGCCACAGAGTGTCATGGTTAGAGCATCTTTCTTTTTTCCGTAGCCCTTACATGATAGCATAGGCTGATGCGTTGAGAGCAGCCGCGGGGGTGCGAGCGGTGGTTTCTCTCTTGTATCTCCCTTTTCCTGCGAGCACATAGCCGCAGGCAATCTAACCGCATCAGCCTGTGCTATCATTCCCCGTGGCTATAGTATTGTGGAATTTGACCATACCGATACGGAAGATCCGGTATCCCGAACGGATCGAAGAGTGCGGTTTGCCGACAAAAACCGATACTCACCAGTTCTCCCCGATACCTTATAAGTATAGTTACTTTTAATTTCAATGCAAAAAATCGCGTTATTCTCCAGGCGATTTGTTCTTGACCCCGCATCCGCCACCATATATATCTTGTACATAGACAAAAAGTATTCTCTGCATCCAAAACAGTGCACCACTCTTTGGGAGACCACGCTATGGACTACCGGTTAACCGACATCGAAATCCGGGTTCTCGGCTGCCTGATCGAAAAAGAGCTTTCAACGCCCGACTATTACCCCCTGTCGCTGAACTCCCTGGCAAATGCCTGTTCCCAGAAATCAAATCGCGATCCTGTAAGCGCCTTTGATGAAGACACCGTGCATGAAGCCCTGTACAGCCTCAAACAGAAACAACTCGTACACCAGAGTAACGTCGGCCGCGTTGCAAAGTACGAGGAATTGTTTTTAAAGGCCTGCTCCTTTGTCAACCGGGAAGCCTCGGTGCTGGCCGAACTGATGCTGCGGGGCCCCCAGACTCCCGGCGAGCTGCGCTCGCGGACCGAGCGCATGCACCGGTTTGAGGGCCTTGAAGGAGTAAACGAGGTGCTGGGTGATCTTGAATCACTGGGCTATGTAGTCAGGCTTCCCCGGCAGCCTGGACGCAAGGAATGCCGTTATGCGCACCTTCTGGCAGGCAAAGCCCCTGAACAGGAGGATGCTGAAGCCGTCACACCCGACACGGTTCCGGTCCGTTCTCACGGCGGCGACAGAATAGCCGATCTTGAAGAAACCGTTACCTCCCTTCGGCATGAGGTGGAAGAGTTGAAACAGGCGTTTGCCGATTTCAAAAAGCAGTTTGACTAACAGCATCCGGCATGATGAGCTTATAAATGTATAACAAGGGACGTATACTATGCGCTCAACCAGAACACAGTACATACTCTTTATCTGTCTTCCTTTTTTCCTCCTTGCAGCGTGCGGCCTGCCGGGATGTAACACAGCTGAAAATTGCGGCGGCATTGCAGGGCTGCCGTGCCCGGACAACATGGTATGCATCGACGACCCCACCGACGATTGCGACCCGCAGCAGGGTGACGCAGACTGCTTCGGCATATGCGTTAAAGGACTGACATCCGATAATCAATCCCTGGAGAAACTGTATCAAAGTCGTGACACATGGAACGCCCACAACATAAATGCATATTCATATACCTACCGGCGCTCGTGTGAATGCCTGCCGGACTCCACCCGGAAAGTCGTTATCACGGTATCCGGCAACGAAATATCAGGAATTACGTATGCAGATTCTGGAGAAACAGTACCTGAAAGCCCGCAGGGATTTTACCAGACAGTGGACGACCTCTTCGGCATGGTTGAGGATGCTTTTTACGAAAAGGCCCATCAGATTTCAGTCACGTATGATGAGACCTACGGATATCCGACGGATATATACATTGACTATGACAGCGCCGTTGCAGATGAAGAATGTATTGTTGCAACAGGTGATTTAACGTTCTTGTAAAACTTCACCAGCCACCTGTAACACACGGCAGGCAGTTTAATCGATTAAGCACTCCTCCAGCAACACCTCCACCAGGGGCAGCACGGCATCAACACCCCCTTTTATCCTGACTTTGTCGGACTCACTGTTCAAGAGTACGGCAGTGAGTGCCGGATTGATTCGGTTGAAAAGATACACCAGCGACTGCCCTGCCGTGGTTTCGGCCAGCACCGTATCCCTGAATGAGCGCAACAGCACCGTTTCATATGCATCTTTGCCGTACAGCAATTCAAAAGCGCATGGCGGCTCATTAACCGAGGTGGTCGTTGTGGATGCTGCAACACTTGATGTTGTGGTTGAAGATACAGCCGTAGTGGTTGTCGTGGAGGGTTCCGGCGGAACGGATGATGTTGTTGACGTTTCCGGAACAGTTGTTGTCTGGGTATTACCGTTCAGCACTTCAAAGATATAGGCTGCCGTATCCTGTGCGCATGCATCAATGCAATTCCCGGGATTACCCCTGGGCATATCGTTTTCGATCTTCTGAGTCAGATCATCAAGTGAATCACACCGGCTGCACCCCACAAGGGCGGGTGCGCTTGCCCCCTGCCCTTGCCCACCATGACACGAAGCACATTGCTGGACATACAGTTGCTCGCCTTCAACTGCGTCACCGGTCTGGACAAATGCGCCGGGGGCTGCGTTGAAAAACAGCAGTGTTACGGCAAGGAATAATCGTACTATCATCGGATTACCTTTTATATGCTGGTACATAATGTTCTAATGTAGCATATTTTTCTGGCAATGAAAGCTGGTGCAACGGGGAATACGCAGACACCATCGGGCTTCATGCATGATGACGGCCCTAAAAAATGACTGCCGGACAGGTGTTTTTAAAAGACGGGCTGAATTCTTACTCAATCTTCATCGCGAGTCTCATTACGCCGACCACCTTGTGCTCAAAATCGAAGAGGTTTTCAGGAAGTACGTGTTATGGAGCCTCTTGGTACTCTCGATGGTGGCAACCCCGGCAAAATCCCTGAAATCAACCGGGGACCTGAAGGTGATATCATCCAGCGCATAAATCAGTCCGTTTAACTGATTACTTCTAAAAAAAAATCGTAAGAAATATGCTTCAGCTTGGCTATCTTTGCATGCTGCAATCCGTTGCCCAGGCCGACATACATTAACTGGTTGTAGCAAATCAACAGATCTACCATATTCAGGTGCCCTGAAAATATATTTTCCTGTAAATACGTTGATTGATTTATGGAAAAACTCCCCTCCAGCGCGGGAAAATCCTCCGACGCCGCCTTTAAGTAATGTGAGCCGAAATCATACAGCGCCAGAAAATCATCGAGTATGGTATGGGGCACATTCATCATAATAGTTCTCCTTATGTAAAAACTTAATCCTTATATCGCAATGCATATTCTTTGCGCTTTTAAAACACGGCAAAGAAGCATTGCAAAAAAATTTCGCTTTTATATTATCCGGCGGATTATATGTGTTCATAATTTATTGCTTAGACATTTTCATGCAGGTTGCAAATGCCTAGTAGTAATCATTTTCATAGGTATTTTGTCTTCACCGATACTCAAATCGATTTGATAAGGTGTGATATAAAACCAGGAACTGTTTTTGGTTTGCAGGGTAGTCCGGAAAGAGCTGCAAAGAGAACGGTTATGTTGAACAGGGGAGTTATTGCAAAAAAGAAAGAAATGCACCTGCTTGCATTGGCGCTTTTACAATATTTTACAATACAAGGGAGATCATCTCAAGCCTGCTCTGTTTTCTGAATGAACAGAAACTCCACTGTCCCGACACAGGATATTATTGATATTTGTACTGGCATATACACTGAACAACCATATGCCCAACACGGCGAATACTATTTTTAAAAAGACCGTCCCCTTTGTTTTTTTAACATACCCCATGCCGATTTTAACAACAAAAACCAAAGCAATCACGAAACCGAGAGAGCCCACCGAGTTGAATCTAACACGAATATGTTCGGAATAGATAAAGGTATTGATAAGTATAAGGAATACGGCAAACAAAATTGCTTTTTTATCGTTACGTTCAGTATTTTTATTAAATGTCAGCAACAACGCTGCCACCGCAAAAAACACATTAATGCCTGTTTTGAAAAGAACCGACCATTGAAAAGAAAAACTATGCTGCTGGATATACAACGAAGGCACAAGCGAAAAATTATTTATAGTATTTATAAAGACAATCCAGGCGGGGTTATTATCCTTGTCATAGGAGTTGGTGAAAAGATAATCAAAACCAAGAGCATTATATCGTGCCAGCAAATACACCAGCAAGACAACAGCCATACTGCAAAACAGCATACGGTCTTGAAAGCAAAAAACTGTTCTTAAATCCTTTGCCCCGGCCTTTAGTGCCTCCGGCACGATAAACACTACATTGTAGAGTACTAATGTCGGGAACAGTAATAGTGCATTTTCCTTGAATCCCAGCCCGATAATATAAAGAAGAACAACCCCGGAACCCAGAAAAAAACGCTGTATCGCAGTATGGTGATTTTGGCTTAACAATATATACAAAAGCACTGAAGCATACATGATCGTTGTCACTACCAAATCAGGAAAGCAGGAAAATACAATTGTTTCGTCAAATAGTTTAAAAGAGATGCTGTAAATCAGGCCGGCAAACAGAGCAAGATACGGCGACCTGCCGGTCATATAGAATAGTATGCATACAACCAGAAAAATCTTCAGACATGAAAAAAGCAATCGCGCTTGATAAATCATTTCTGTGTCTGTTCCAAAACATGCATACAGCGTTGCGTAGAATACGATTGCAAATGGCCGGTAATAGTGCCGTATATTGTCCTTAATGCCTTCCTGTATCCACGGTCCATTGAAAGCTTCACCAACCATAGAGAGACTATAGGGCCTCATAAAAACCATAAACTCATTTTCAAACAGTGCACAGTTACCAAAAACCGCTAAAAAAAAGAGGATTGGTATTGTTATGATTAAAATGAGTTGGGTTTTTTTATAGCGCATGAATACTTTGCTGTCGCTGTTCAATTTATTATAAAAGTGATAGAACTATTCCATAACTGCACAAATATATAGAAAATTTAACCCAGCATGTCAAACACAGGTTTTCTAAAAAACCAAAAATACAACATGAAAGCGACTGCTCAATAATACGCTGCAAGGACACAAAACTCCTAAGCCGAAATACTATATGAACCGATAAAAACACACAAAGACCTTCTTTACCGCACTTTTTCCTTTCAGGTATCCCATCGCATTGGCAACACTGTATTTGGGCGGAATGCTCAAACACATGTGTACATGGTCGGGCATTGCATGCCCTTCCAATAATTCGATCCCTCGATGTCGGCATAATGTTCTCAATATTTCTCCAACTTTTTTTCGCACACTTCCATACAGTACCTTCTGTCGGTATTTCGGGTTTATTATTATATGGTATTTGCATTCCCAGCGGACATGCGGTAAACTTTTTCAATCATGCATAGGTTCTACCTCCTTTCCCTCTGCGGGGATTTCCCCGAGGCAGAGCCTATTTTGCTTTTTTCTTCCCGAATCGCTAAAAGCTATTCGGGTCGCACGGCCAGAGGCCGTGGGTTGAAAAAATCAACTAAATTGAATAGGTTTTTTGAAACCAAAACCCTGGCTCGGCGTATATACTCATACCCGCAGACTGGCGGAGAATGTTCATACACAAGGCGCACGAAAGCCGTTGGAATGAGGCGTACGTGTTTGTACGCCGCAATGACAACGGGTGAACGCAACGCAGGAGATGAGCGTTCGCCGACAGTCTGCACACAAAAGAACGAAATTATGAAAATAAACGATATAACATATGTCTGCGTGTTCAGGACCTATCAACTTGCCGATCATAGTCTAGTGGCACGCAGCCTCCAGGAAAAAGGAATACCCCTGTATAAGGAGCAGACAACCGCCGACGGCTGGCCGTCGGAATTGCCGAAGCATCCGGATATGAGAGAGGGCACCACCTATGCCCTGCTGGTTCCGGAAGACCGGGCCGCAGAAGCCCGGGCAGTCGTCAACGAAGCACCGGTTGCCCCGGGCGCAAATCTCACAAAGCCCCTGCTCAGCCCCCGGGCAAAATTACTGATCAAGGGATTCGTGGCAGTCAATGCAATCGTTGCCGGCCTGCTTCTCATATATGTTATCGGGAAATTCTACTAAACAGCTTACGACTGTTGTCCACCTTTAAAAAAGACTTGCCGGATGTTTTGTTTCGTGTAGTATAGGTAGCACCCTCCATAGAGTAAAAATCCAAAACCATACATTTCAAAAAGGAGCACCCCATGAATAGCCGTCCGTCTATCCAGATGAAGTCGTTGAGTATCATTGCATTTTTGTTGAGCATTGCGCTTTTCTCTGCCGCCTGCAGCACACAGGAAGACACCGTCCGCTTTATGGTAACCGGAGACAGCCGCGGGTCGTATGGCGGAACCGCAGTCAACAGTGGGATACTCACTGAAATTGCCCAGGCCGCCGTTGCCGAAGAAGTCGACTTCATACTTTTCAGCGGCGACCTGGTGTGGGGGTATCCCAGCATGGGCACTCTGGAAGAGCAACTTCAGGTATGGCTCACAGCCATGCAGCCGGCCTACGATGCCGGTATCAATGTATATCCATGCCGCGGCAACCACGAGCTTGCACAGGACACCCCGGACGGTGCGGCCTGGAATGCGGTTTTCAGCGGAGACTATGCCCTGCCGGAGAACGGCCCCCAGGGAGAGAAAGGCCTTACATATTCATTTGCATTCGACAACGTGTTTGTCGCGGTTCTTGATCAGTATTTTGAAGGCGAAGCAACCCACCGGGTCAACCAGGAATGGCTGGATAAACAATTGGCTGCCAATGATCAGCCTCACGTTTTTGTTGTCGGACACGAACCGGCCTTCAAAGCAAAGCATGAAGACTGCCTGGACAACAACACCTCAGCCCGCAATACCTTCTGGAACAGTATCGCCGAGGCCGGCGGGCGGACCTACTTTTGCGCCCATGACCACTTTTACGCCCATGCCCGGATCGACGACAACGACAACAACCCGGACAACGATGTGCATCAGTTTATCGTTGCTACTGCAGGGGCGTCATTTTATGAGGATTTTGAATACAACGGAAGCAATGCCCCCTTTAATCCGGTTGATGTGTATCACGAATTCAACCGTTACGGCTACGTAATTGTTGAGGTTACCGGAAAACAGGCCACAATTACCTGGAAACACCGTAGCCTTCCGGGTGTCTATATCACAGGGAATGATGTTTTTTCCTATACGGTAGATTCCCCCTGATAATGAAAACAACATCCCGGCTCAAATACATTGTACGCCCCCGCGAAATCTGCTATGTATAAGCAGACAAATAACAGTAAATCGGCGAAGGAGACGACATGAAAATACAATCGTATATACTGTTTACGGCCCTGG
>JANQGV010000114.1 GCA_028282925.1 Thermodesulfobacteriota bacterium | reverse complement strand
GTTCTGCGGATGACGGTGCCTGGATATATGCCATGGGCGGCGATTCCGGCCATGCAGACGGTTGGGGTGACGGGACGAATCTCGGCGCCGAACTCTACGTGTATAATGATGTTCTGTACGCCGGCAGCCTTGTGAACAACAGCACTACATTCGGTCCGGTCGAGGTCAACGGAGCCGATCTGTGGAAAGCCACGGGTCCCGGAGACAGTGTTGCCTGGACACAAATTACAGATGACGGATTCGGCGACTCATCCATCCTGGCATTTGAGTCGTTTGCAACCTTCGGCGGCACGATGTATGTTGCCGCTTCAAACTATGTACCGTCAAGTTTCCGGGGAGATGAAGAACCTTCCGCCGGCGGTGCAAAGATATACCGACTGGTTTCCGAGCCCTGTGTGACGGTTGAGGAAGACCAAACGGTTGCCGATACATTTGTTCGGCACACGGTTACGGGCATCACAACCCCTCTGCCGGTCGACCCTGATATCCCGGGGTTTCTCGGGGCGTCCTTTCTGTCCACGGGAGATATTGATGGAGACGGTGTAAAAGATATTGTATGCACCTCGGGCGTGGGCACCGACGGAGACTACTACACACCCGGGGACGGTGCAGTGGCCGTTTTTACCTGGAACGGCTCCGATCTCGACACCTGGACCCAGGCCGTCATAAACGATACGTTCTCGTTCCCGAACGAAACAGTGCTGAGGGACATGGACGATGACGGCGACAAAGACATACTTGTCCTTGACAACTTCATCGTCGCCTGGTTCACCTGCGGAACCGGGGGCATTTACTGGCTGGAAAATCTCGGCGGCGATATTTCCGATGCCGCGAACTGGGTGAAACGTGCGGTTTACGTTGAGGCCGACGACGGCGGTCCCTGCCCCTGCGCCTTTTTCTGCGAATCGGGATCATGCGACCCGGACCAGTGCAACAGCAGCGTTACCAGCTTTCACCGTGCGCGGTTTATCGACCTTGACGGGGACGGGCTCGAGGACCTCGTTACGACAAAAGTGCACATGTGGTACTGGCAATGGACGGACCTTGAGTATGCGTGGATGCAGTGGTTTAAAAAAGAGACCGACCTGGTCACCTACCCCTCAGGCTTTTCAGGGCCCTATGAAATCGGCAACGGAGGCGGATTTCTTTTTGAAATGTCCGATATCGACGAAGACGGTGACGAGGACATCGTTGCCGGACAGTTCTTTATCTACGAAGCGGGATTCGTCCGAAAGCCCTTCGGCGACCCCGAAGGCGACAGCATGCTCTGGTTTGAAAATCCCGGCCAGGACGCCCTGCTCGCCGAACCGAACCAGCCGTGGAACCGCTACACCATCGACAACGAATGGACATCCACAAACCCGCTCGGGAAAGTAAATGAAGTGACTCTGGCCGATATCGACAATGACGGCAGTGATGAGATCATACTCTCCAACCACAACCACCAGCAGTACAGCTCCTACAGCGGTGAAGCGCTTCGCTACTGGCCCTCAGGCGTTTATTATCTTGAAATTCCGGAAACTCCGCAAAGCACTTCCCAGTGGGGGCCGATAACCATAGAGGCGGGTGACCCCCTGCTGGACCCGGACAACCATACGGCGGTTCTCGCGGATGTTTTCGGTGTCGACCGAAATTTTAATGACTACAACGGCCAGGGTTCGCCCGGCCTGGTGAAGGCTGAAGACATAACCGGTGACGGATTTCCCGAACTTCTGGTTCCCGGTGACGGCAAAGGTGAGCTCTACTACTACGAGTCCCAGGGCTATAGCGGCTCCTGCCTCAGCTACAAGCGCTCTTCGCTGTATTCAGAGGTTGCCTGCATGCCCGGAGAGGCCCTGTTTGAGGATATCGACGACGACGGCGATACCGATGTCATAGCGGTTATTTTCGACACGAGCCATGAAAAGGACGTGGGAACCATTATAGAGTCAAGCTCAATATTCGTCTATGAAAATAAGGCTTCCACAACACTTGTTGAACTGGATTCGTTTCGAGCCGTGCCCGGTGCCGGTAAAGTAACCCTTACCTGGAAAACCGCTGCCGAGATAGATAATGCCGGGTTCAACATCTATCGTGCTGAAGAAAAAGAAGGCGACTACGTGCTTATTAATGAAGATCTGATCCCGGCTGAGGGGGGCGTAACACAGGGCGCAGAGTATTCCTTGGTCGATGAGGAGGTGAAAATCTGGAGACAGTATTGGTATGTGCTTGAAGACATCGATACGGGTGGAGCGGCAACGATACATGGGCCTGTATCGGCCAGACCGCGCCTTTTTTATTAGATCGATGTCGGCCCGGCAATAAAGGTAAACAACATATGTATTGTTTGGTACTCTCTGTACTGCATTCTTAAGCACGGCTTTTCGGCCTTCGGCACCATTTGAATATATAGAGCAAAACCCGTAACCGATTAACAGGTTACGGGTTTTGTGTTTTTACGATGCACTTTTGCCGGCCTTTCACACCTAACCGGATGCTTCAGGTGTGAGCTTCCAACCAAAATATTACCCCTATTGTACGAGTATTAATGCTTGCTGGGCCAGGGTTGGGCATCTTCCATTTCCATACGCAATACATTGACTTATAAAGGAACTATGCTGAAACAGTAGATCGTGGCGCTTATGCTTCCGGTTACAATACAGCGCATATCCCGTCGGCAGGTGCGTCGTTACTGGTACTATCGGAAACCCCCTGTTTTTTAATAGAAAATGAGCGTTATCCGTGATCGGCGCCCGGGCACAGCAGGCTGTATTTATTTCCGGCAGCACTTTACTTTGCTTCATATTATGATAATAAATTAAAGAGCACAAAAAAAAAATTGCTTTTTTTAAAATCTCTACTATATAGCCAATAAGGAGGTGAATACGTAATGGGTGCTACAAAAAAGAAAATTGCAAAAAAGAAAGGGCGTGGGCCAATGAATACACTTGATAAAAAAGATTCGTTAGCAGCTTCCACGAAAAAAGGGAGTAATGCAAATGTGGACGATGTTGAGGAGAGCGATGCCGGGATAGAAAAAGTTCGAAATATTCTTTTTGGTAACCAGATAACCGAATATGACAAACGCTTTGCTCAATTGGAAGGCCTTCTCCAAAAAAAGATTAGTGCTCTTCAAACCGAGACTAAAAAATCTCTCGATTCGCTTGAGAACTACGCAAAGAAGGAAGTGCAATCTCTGTCTGAAAAACAAACTAAAGAAAAAGAAGATCGAAACGATTCAATCAAGGAATTGAAGCGGGAGATTGTGGAACTTCGTAAAAACTTTGAGAAAAAAAGCAATGAACTGAGCGATAAGGCCAGTAAAATCGAGCGGGAATTACGTAAGGAAATTCTGGATGTCTCCAAAAGCCTTCGGGAAGACATTAAAAGTAATATTGAAAATGTAAGTGATGAATTTTTAAAAGAAGTTCAGGAATTGCGTAATGATAAGATCAACAAAACAGACTTTTCATCTATTCTGGTCGAAATCGCCATGCGAATAAACAATGAATTGAAGATATCGGGTAAAAAGGCCTGACTGTATGTCTGATCAAAATGATAAACACACTGAAAAAGATGTAGATATAATTGCCGGACAGGAGTCCGACCAGTTGAAGATGCTTCGCAGTATTCTCATCGGACCGGAGAAGGACCGGATCGCTCATCTGCAAAAACGCCTTGATAGTCCTGAAATATACACGAAAGAACTGAGCAAAGTAGTTGCCGAGGCAATTATGCTTCGCTCAAGCAACGACAATAAAATCGCTCAGGTTCTTGAACCCACCATAGCAAATACTCTTAAGGCATCTGTTAAGAAGGACCCCAAAGCCCTGGTAGATGCAATTTCACCAATAATGGGGCCCAGTATCCGCAAGGCGATTGTCAACACCATCGGAGGGATGATCCAGTCGCTGAATCAAACGCTTGAATATAGTTTTTCCCTGCAGGGTCTGAAGTGGCGTTTAGAAGCTATCCGGACCAAAAAGCCTTTTGCGGAGATTGTTCTTCTCAATACGCTTATCTACCAGGTAGAGCAAGTTTTTCTCATTCATACGCATACCGGCCTGGTTCTTCAGCATGTAGTGGCAAAAGAGGTTGAAACCAGGGATGCGGATCTTGTTTCAGGCATGCTGACCGCTATTCAGGACTTTGTGAAAGATTCGTTCAGTTCCGGTAAAGACGAAAGTCTGGACACCCTGCGGGTCGGGGACCGGAATGTGCTGTTGAATCACGGCCCATACGCTTTGGTTGCCGCAGTTATTCGGGGAACCCCGCCCCCTGATTATACGGTTTTGCTGGATGATGCTCTTGATACCATTCATGTTAAAATGGGTGGTGTTCTGGAAGCCTTTGACGGTGATGCCGCCCCGTTCGAGACGGTACGGCAGGACCTGGAATACTGCCTTCAGGCTCAGTTTGCGAATGAGAAAAAGAAAATTTCTCCCACCTTCTGGGCGGTTATCGGTGTGGTGGTTTTTCTGCTGTTGTCCTGGTCGGTATTTTCCTTACAGAATTATTATAGATGGTCGGGGTATGTAAAAAAACTAAGCAATGCCCCCGGGATTATCATTACTGAAAATGAAAAAAAATCCGGCCGTCATTACATTGCCGGTTTAAAAGACCCCCTGGCTCCCGACCCTGACGCCCTTTTGAAAGAAACGGGCCTTAAGCGAGAGGATGTTGTCTTCTCCTGGAAACCGTACCACTCTTTGCATCCGGAATTTGTTTCATTAAGAATAAAAAATATTCTCAACCCGCCGGACACCGTGACCCTTGAGCTTGAAAACGGAATTCTTTCTGCATTCGGTTCAGCATCGGGGCAATGGATATCTGAAGCAACATTGCTGATGCGGTTAATGCCAGGTGTCGACGGCTTTGATTTTAATCGACTTGGGGAAACAGTACCGGATGAGAATGAGCAAATCAGACATATGATATCTTCCTGGTCGGAGTCCGCACGGTGTAACGCACTTGAAAAGAGGATAGAGGGTACAATCATTCATTTTAAAGAGAAAGAATCCATAAACATTCCTGCTGATCAAAAATCCGTTTTACATACACTGCTTTTTGATTTTGAGAAGCTTTTTCAGCTTGCACGCCTTGCAGGTAAACAGGTTTACGTTGAAATTGTCGGGCATACGGACAGTATTGGAACAGAAAAAATAAACTTACACATAAGCAAAAAACGCGCAGAGGCAGTACGTGAGTTTCTGGCCGCCCGCACTCTTGAAACCGGTGGGTCTTTCCCCGTCCTGTCCCAGCCGCATATGTGCAAATCGTGCCATGCTCAACGGGTTAAAACCATTCAGGACAATTTCAAAACCGTGGGGGTCGGCGCCGGACAACCCCTGCGTAAAGAGGTTTTAGAAAAAGATCGTGAAACAAATCGTTGCGTAACGTTCAACGTCTCCATAACAGATATAGTATCTGATAAGGATCAACACGAATGATACAAAAAAAAATATGTATGATCGGTTCGTTTGCCGTGGGAAAAACAAGTCTGGTTTCTCGTTTCGTCGACAGTATTTTTTCCGACAAATACATCACAACGGTTGGTGTTAAAATAGATAAGAAAACGATATCCGTGGGCACACAGGACATGACGCTGGTGTTGTGGGACCTCGAGGGTGAAGATGAGTTTCAGAAGTTCCGGGTTTCATATCTTCGCGGTACGTCAGGATATTTACTGGTCTCGGACGGTACCCGGCCGAATACAATCGATGTTGCTTTAAAACTCCAACAAGAAGTTGAAACCGCCATAGGAGCGGTCCCCTTTATTTTTATTATTAATAAGCACGACCTTATAGATGAGTGGAAAATCAACGAATCCGACATCGATCATCTTCGTTCAAAAGGCTGGGAGGTGATTAAGACGAGCGCTAAACTGGGGCAGGCAGTTGAAGAAGCTTTTTTAACTCTGGGGGCAAGAATGCTCGGCACGTGATTTTTTTTTGTTCTTCTAAAAACATTTTTGGAGGCCTCATTGAAAGATTCAACCGTACATGAGCTTTTTGATTTATTAAACGTTTTTGTATTGAAACGATCAGACAATGGGACTTTTCAACCCCTCGGTTCCATCCCGGAGTGGTTTTTGCATCTTTTCCCGGAAGCGCTGGAACCAGACCGGTCTTGTGCCCCGGAGGAGTGGAGCCCCTTTCTTGAGAACTTCCTTTTTGATGCAAATGAATTTTGGAATAAAAACAAAAAGGGCCGCACGTTTTCCGGACCATGGATAGAAAAAGATTCTGCAGGCCGGGAGTTTTCGCTTGAGGCTTCTGCCGTATGCTTGAAGGATGGAAAGTTTTTTGTCGTTGAGAACCTCAGCAAAGCGTATGAAGTGCAGTTAAAGCTTTTGCAGGTTGGAAGGGATAACTCGCTCTATAATGAACTCCTGGAGGAAGAGGTACGGAAGCGAACAGCACAGATCCAAGACAGAGAAGAGGAAGTTGCCTTGAGGCTGGTTTCTGCGGCGGAATTCAGGGATGATGAAACCGGCGCCCATATTCGACGGATGGGTGCTTACTCGGCAGTGCTGGCAAAAAAACTGGGGTGGTCTTCCGGTGAGATTGACAATATCCGGATAGCCGCACCCATGCATGATATCGGGAAAATCGGGATCCCGGATAGTGTTTTACTTAAACCCGGCAGACTCACTGATGAGGAATATGACGTAATGAAGCAGCATGCTGAAATTGGAGGAAAGATGCTGGCCGGTTCAAAGACACGTATGATCAATATGGCACATGACATTGCGCTTTACCATCACGAGAAATGGGATGGGTCGGGCTATCCGTCGGGGCTTCCCGGAGATGAAATTCCGCTGAGTGCCCGGGTTGTAGCTGTTGCCGATGTGTATGATGCCCTGGTGCATAAACGTGTTTACAAACCCCCTCTGTCTGAAGTAGAGACGCTCGGCATTATGAAAAAAACCAAAGGACATCACTTTGATCCGAACCTTATTGATATTTTCCTCGATTCACTCGAAGATTTCAGAAAAATAGCCGCATATGATGGTTCCGGGAAATTGCCCATTGTTTGAAGTTTTTATCAGCTTCGACAGTGTTGGAATTTTTTTCTTTAAAAGACAGCGCCGGGAAATATGGGGACGCTCTACCGGTTTGCCGATGACACCCCTTCCTGCCAAGCATACACCTGCGCCAAAACAGCTCTCTATTCAGAGAGGATGTTGAGATATGCTTTGCCCAGTTCGGAAAGCACGCCCGCCTCAATGTTTTGCCAGGCGGGTGCGTTGACTTCCTTCATAAGCTCAGCGACCGCAAGGGATTCATAGGATGTATCGTAGATGAGCTGTGCAAAGAAATACTGCGCCCAGAAAAAGTTGACGATCCTGATATCATATTCCCTTGCAAGGGCTGCCACGGTTTTCATAAAGAGCACGTCAAGGGGTTCCCAGAACGAATAGACATCACGGCGGAACACCTCTTCTTTGGAGGCGGTCCGGGTAAGCTCTGCCGCCGGTGTCTTATACAGCCAGCACTCACCGATAACGGCACTTTTATTATTGGTTCGGGCAATGCCGGCAAGGGTTTCGGCCTGCTCCAGCAGGCTTACGCCCCCCACGGCCGCAACGGGATATATGTGGATGTTGATAAAGTCGAGATCAGTCTCTTCGGCAAAGCGTTTAATATAGTCGCCGTCCTCCCAGGAGCCGGTGCCTGCCCCGACCTTCATGCCGCCGGAGCGGTCAAGCTCAGACAGCGCGCCGGTAACAAAGGCAAGGTATTCATCAACCGTGAAGCCAAACCCGGTCAGCCATTCCTCGGTGGCCGGTTCATGGCCGATTGACAGATAATCGGGGGCAAGCTCTTCGGCTATGATGCGAATCTGTTGTTTGCGCTCATCAAAATAGGTTTCTATGCTTTTGCCGGAGTAGTCTACTTCGACATCGGAGTAGGACGTGCCGGAAAAGACCGGGCTGGTTTCAATGAACACCAGCATATTGCGCTCGCGGACGAGCTTTATGACCGATTTGTAAAATTCCAGATACTCACTGCTGCGGGGAAAGTCGGTCAGGAGCAGGGGGTAGGATACCTGGATGGATGCAACACTCCATCCCAGCTCTGCGTAGCGGTCGAGAAACACCTCGGTGGCGGTCAGCGTTAAGGGATCAAGAAGTGTTTCACCGCGATTGCCGCCTGCAACGATCATCTCCGTGGTGAACTGCGGCGCAGATGCATTGTCGGACGCTGTAGATGCCTGTTGGGCGGCAAAGGTGTTAAGATGCCCCTCCAGCTCGCTGTAGAGCGCCTGGTAGGAGTCCGGCACCCGGGGAGTTGCCCGGATGTCGATTGTTGCGGTACTGCTTCGGCCTCTTCCGTCAGTCGTCGTTAACGTAACAGCATACCAGCCTTCATTTGAAAAGGTATGCGTAACCTGCATGCCGGAAGCCGTGTCGGAATTGTCTCCGAAATCCCAGGAATAGGTTACTGAGGAGTCGGCAGGTCCAGCAGTGAAAGAAACGTGAAGAGGTGCGGGGCCGCGGGTGGTGTCGGCGGTAATGGAGGGTTCCGTGTCGTGCCGGCATCCCGGCAGGACGAAAATAAGTATGGCTGCTGTAATAAAGAACAGCCGGTTTTTATTGGGATACAACATAACGGTTCCTCCCTTACCGATTGTTTTTGATATTTTGGCCTGCAGGAAGTAATCAGTGTAGCCGACACATACAGAGTAGCACACGATGGGCGGATAAAAACCTTTCGGTTTCGTGCGGGGTATGCCGTGCCGCACCTGCAGAGCGGGTGTTTTGCTGTATGTGCACTGGATAAACCCGTAAAACAAAAGAAAATACATTTAGTTACCTGCCTTCGGGCCGTTGTTTCCGCCTATAGATATGGACCTCTGATCTGCTGTAAAGGTTACCGTTTTTTTCGGCAGGAGAGCCCCCGGAATTTAATTGTTCCGGCCGCGTGAAGGAGGATTTTGTGTGGCAGGGGGCCCCGGGAGTGCCGGTTTCGGGCTGTCGTATCGGCGATTGCTATTATACCGACGCCGACCACCGGACCAAAAAGCGCCTGGAGCGTATGTGGAAAAAAATGGAGAAAATGGGCCTGCGCAAAGAGCGGCTGCAACCGGAATGGATCAGCGCCGCCGAAGGAGCCCGCTTCCCGGAAGTAATGGAGCAGATTGAACACTTGGGCAAAACCTTACCCCGGAGGAGGTGCGGAGACCCGAAAAATTCTTGTTGCAAAACGTAAAAAACCAAAAGGAACGGGCAGGAAAAAAACAAAACAGGCGGCACAGGCCGAGGTCTAGGGCCGCTTGCCGCCGGCAGTATTCAGACCATGCATGACGCCTCCGGTTGTACGAAGCCGGGGGCGTTTTTTTCAGCTTTCTATTGACGTTTTATCCGAATTGGTTCATAAGAAAAGACAGCGGCAGGTGGTGCCGCTTTGCCCCGGGCAGGGGCGCTCTAATGATAATCATTATGAGGAGACACGGTATGGCAATTCTTGCAATTTGCGGCGGTATGCGCCCGGATAGCAACACAAACAAGCTGGTGCGTACAGCTGCGGCGGCAAGCGGGTGTGACCTGCAAACCGTTGAGCTGGCAACGGTTACCATCAAACCGTGTACCGGCTGTATGCATTGCATGATGAACGAGGGCCGTTGCGCCATCGACGACGACATGCAGCCCCTGTACCAACAGCTGCTTGAAGCCGACGGGGTCATTATCGGATCGCCCACCTACTACATGGATGTATCCGGCGCGGTAAAATGCCTTATCGACCGCAGCCTGGCCCTCTATTACCGGGGTATTGGGCCGATTGCCTACCCCGACAAGCCGTTCCTGGGGCAACGGCCCCTGGCGGAAAAACCGGTGGTGCTTGCCACCACGGTTGCCGGTGCCGGACATGAGAAGGCCATGGCGATGCTTCGTTTCTGCATGCACGAGTGCCATAAAATGACGATAGCGGGCGAGATTGCCGAAGCCGTGGGTATGGACGACGTGGATGATATGCCCGCGGTGCTGGAAAGGGCTGAAGCAGCGGGAAAGGCTTTGGCCGGCGCAGTTCGCGCACGCGGCGCATCTTCCTGACACGGCCGATGCATCAGTACCGCTTTTTTATTTATTGACCCATAGCACGCGCAAACGTTATAACCGGACCCGACAACAGGTTTCGTAGATCAATGCGGACTGAATGCATTTTTTCTGCCTGTATCGCCCACCTTTTTAAACCCACTCTGGAGAGTTGGATGAAAAACGTTTGCGGTGTAATGATAAAAGTACTGGGCTTGAGTCTTTCAACGCTGCTTCTGTGCACGGCGGCGTGCAATCTGCCGAAAGACACGGTCGACCCCCAGGTGAGCAGCCTTATTGCTGAAAAATGTGCCGGGTGTCATTCGGAGAAGCTGGTGCTGCTTGATTTTCTTACCTATGTAAATTACCTTGGAGGATGCGGGGGGTGTCATGCTCCGCTGCCGGACGATCACGCACAATCGGGCTGTACATCATGCCACACCACGCCGGAAGAAACCCATTTCAACCTGCGCGACGCCCAGGACCAGACCCGGCTTGCAGCCGATGCGGGTGAGGCCTGCGCAGCATGCCATCTTGCCGATGTGCATCACGACGGCAAAGGCTTTCCGCCCATGACCTCAGATGACGAAATACTGAAGTATACCCGCACGGGAACCATGCGCTCGTGGATTCAACCCGGCGGCTTTATGGCCAAGTACCTCTCAGATGATGAAACTGCGGTGATAACGAACTGGATCGACCGTATCTCGGAAAACCGCACCCTCGACTATGATCCCTACCTGGATGCGGAAAAAATTGAAACCGATTTTGACCTGAACGGTAAAGGCGACAATACGGCCTGGGACGCAGCCCCGGAACACACCGTGCAACTGGGTGTGAGTCCCATGCATGCCCTGAGCGCTGTGCAGCCCACACGGCAGGTTGACGGTATACAACTCAAGGCGCTGTATTCTGATACACATCTGTATATCCGTGCCGAATACGACGATCCGACCCTGAGCATGGCAGGCTCCGGCTCCTGGCGTATTGATAACGAAACCCTTGCCTGGGACAACCCTCCCGCCGCAAGCGTCTATGAAGAGCAGTATCCCGGCGCAAACGTTTCGGTGCGGCCCTCCCAGGACCGGCTGGCTTTCCTGTGGAACATGACCATGCCCGATTTTAAAGACACCTATGGCTGCGCGGCAGCCTGCCACGGCAATGTTCCCGGTTCGTCCTTTTTTACCGATGCAGAAAACAGCCGGGCCGATTTGTGGGTGGGCCGGGTAAAGGGGGGGCTCGGGCACATGAGTTTTGCCCAGTCGGGCATTGTTTCGGGATCATACACCCACAACAGCTATCAGCCGATAGAGGGGCAGTTCTCCTTCAGCGGGCATTTTGACGATGCCGGCCTTACCTGGCACATGGATATTGAGGGGGGCTACAATACCACAAGCGCCGGCAGGGTTGCCGATGAAGGCTCGGCGTCTTTCAGTAAAAACAGTTCGGCGAGCGGCATCGGCCCGAAATATATAGAGTCCGGCGTAGCCGATTTTGCCGATGCCATGCTGCTCACACAGGCGGAGATCGATGCCGGAGAGGCCATTGTGGCCGATCCGGCGGATGCGGCTTTTGGGGGCTCCGGGGCCGTGCAACAGGCCTGGGATAACTACAAAGCCCTCAACGCCCTGGTGCCGGAACATATTCTCAGCAGTCCCACCGGCAGCCGGGCAGACGTTCAATCGGCTTCAACCTGGACCGACGGGGTGTGGGTGCATGAATTTAAACGAAAACTCTCAACCGGCAATGCCGACGATATAACCTTTACCCCGGGCGGCAGCTACGAGTTCAGCCTGACCGTGTTCAACGACTGCGGCTGGGGCGAGATCCCGCCGATGCACAACACCCTGGGCGCCGGGCAGTACCAGGTGCTGCGGCTGCACTAGTGCAGGGAATTTTTTTGTGATGGAGGCAGGTCTTGCGTGCCGGTCCGTTGTGATGCCTTCTGAACCACAGGCACCCTTCGACTTCTCTCAGGACAGGCAGAGTGCACGGCGGGAAAGACACAGCGGGAGATACGTTCGGCAATCCCAGCGTACACTCCGTTCCGTCAAAAACACCCCGGCCCTCCGGGCATTTTTAAAATAATTGTATTTTGTAGGGGCAGGTCTCTGTGCCTGCCCGGTAGCCATGGAGTCCTTTTACTTTGTCGGCACCTCCTGACAAAGTAAAAAACATTTCTTTTCCCCGTGTCCTCCGTGTCGAGAGCGCAAACGGGTGGTCAAATATTTTTCATTCTATAATCTATTGGAGCGAAAGCGTAAATACCGTATCGGTCAAGAGACCGGGAACCGCAGGGTGAGCGTAGCGGGTGGTGAAATGGATGTTGAATTGGGCTGCCCCGGTTCAGGAAATAACCTTTGATAATTCACGCCTGGAGAGACCTAGAGAGAACAGTGACTTTACTAACAAATCAAGAGAAACGGAGGGGTCGCCGGCTTCCATCTTGGCAATGCGTGATTGACTCGATTTGAGAAATTTTGCCAGTTCTAATTGGGTCATTTTTTTTTGCTTGCGTTTGCTTTGCAGGGTATCGCCAAGTGAAATTTTCAGTTCAATCAAAGCCATCTCTTCATCGCTCAAGTTAAGAAAATCCCGGGCAGAGCCAACCCGCCATCCTTTGGCTTCAAGCTTTTTTCTTTTTTTTGCATCCATCTTGCCTTCCTCCCGGTTAATTAAATTGATTCATATTCTCTTAAGCGCTGTTTGCATATTGCAATAACACCTGCCGGTGTCTGGTTTGTCTTTTTTTTGAACACTTCCAGAATAACAACAGCATCGGTATCAATACGGTACAGTATTCTCCAGGTACCATTCTTATCATTTATGCGCAATTCGTGACACCGTTTCCCGATCGACAGCATTGGCCTTGAAACAGGCATTGCAAGGTTATCTCCTTTTTGAAGCTTGCGCAGTAAATATCCTGCCTCAAGGCGAGCAGCTATTGAAAAGGGCGGGGTTTTTACCTCGCCATGCAGCCAGACAATCGGTTTCTCTGAAGCTTTCATAGGTATAGTGTATGTCAGATATGACATATTACAAGCTTTTTTTCGGGAGCCTTGGGCGCAACGGGTGGTGAAATATTTTTCATTCTATAATCTATTGGAGCGAAAGCGTAAATGCCGTATCGGTCAAGAGACCGGGAACCGCAGGGTGAGCGTAGCGGGAGGTTAATACATATCAAAAATAAATCTGTGCAGTTTTTGATATAAGTAAATATTAAACGGACGTCCCGTATTCTTTCCGTATTCTTTCTGTCCCGTATTCTTTCTTAAACGGACGTCCCGTATTCTTTCTTTTCCCCGTGTCCTCCGTGTCGAGAGCGCAAACGGGTGGTGAAAATCTGAAAATGATATAAAAAACTGCCCTCAGCTTTTGAATAATAAAATCTTGCCATATGAGAGCTATTTGCTACACTAAAATAAAGAGATATGTAAATAACGAGGTAAAAAGTAATGCATATTAATAAAAGATATATTGTTGATGAACATGGAAAACCTAAAGAGGTTGTTCTTTTATTAAAGGATTTTCGTAAGATTGAAGAATTGCTCGGACTTGATCTGGATGACAAAACCATTGATCAGCTTCGCAAAGCAAAAAAAGATCGGCAACGTGGAAAGAAAGATGCATATCTTGATCTGGATTCAATCTGATGAGTAAGGTTGTTGTTCACCACACTGCAGCAAAATATTTGCAGAAGCTGCCAAAAGACCGCAAGGATCGCGTCAAAAAGACTCTCAATGAATTGTCGGATAATCCGTTAGGACATTCTAATGTGAAAAGCATGTTGGGCGATTGGATAGGCTATCACAGGCTTCGTGTAGGCTCTTTGCGAATTATCTTTTGGTATGACGAGTCAGAAGATGTTGTCTATGTCGACCACATCGGCCCCAGGGGTGATGTTTACAAGTAATCTTTCCTTTTAAAATCCGAACTATAAAACAAATATTTTTGTAGTGGCGCCTCGCCGCCTGCCCGCTAGCCATTGAGTTCTTTACCAATGCCGGTATCTCGCGGCATTGGTAAAATCATCACCTCTCTGTGTCCTCCGTGTCGAGCGCCGCGGGTGGTTAATAACAAAAAGCATAGTTCACCACAGAGACACAGAGTACACCGAGAAGGATATTCCTTTTGACGCAACGGTAAGCTTTGTTCCGTCAAAAAAATCAGCCCTCCGGGCATTTTTAAAATCATTGTATTTTGTAGGGGCAGGTCTCTGTGCCTGCCCGTTAGCCTGATCAGAATAAGCGCGCAGCCACGGTGCCCTTTACCAATGCCGGTATCTCGTGGCATTGGTAAAACCATCAAGCCCTCAGAGCCTCGAGCGTAGCGGGTGGTGAAAAAACAATCAAGGTCTCAAACACCACCAGCGAAAAAATATATCTCACAGAATAACCCGGTTATTTTGTTACCAAAGAAACACCTTGACATTGTAACCAAATTAGTTACAATTTTTATATGATACTGGACTTTTTTGATCAAGGCTCTGAAGACATTTATAACGGTGTAAACTCAAGGGCGGCGCGTAAGACCCTCCCTGCAGATCTAAAACAGATCGCTTTGCGAAAATTGTATTTTCTTGACCACGCAGTAAACCTCATGGATCTCAGGGTTCCGCCCGGCAACAAACTGGAACGGCTTCACGGAACCCGTGAAGGGCAACATTCAATAAGAATTAATGAACAGTATAGAATTTGCTTTGTCTGGACCCCTCAGGGCCCACGGCGAGTTGAAATTGTAGATTATCATTAAAGGTGATAAAAAATGCGGTTACCTAAAAACAGACCCCCCATTCATCCCGGCGAAATTCTGCTGGAGGAATTTCTGAAACCCCACAGCATAAGTCAGACAGATATTGCCCGCAGGATCGGGGTGTCACGAAAGCACATTAACGACATTGTGCATTGCAGAAAGCCGATAAGTACAAATATTGCCTTGCGCCTTTCCCGCTTTCTGGGAACATCTCCTGAACTATGGCTTAACGGGCAGATCGCCTGGGACATCTGGCATGAACTGCATAGCCGGAAAGCCCGCGAGCTGCAAGCCATTGAACCCCTGAGTGTACACGGCTGATCAGAATAAGCGCGCAGCCACGGTGCCCTTTACCAATGCCGGTATCCCGCGGCATTGGTAAAACCATCAAGCCCTCCGTGGTCTGTGCTTCGGTCGCAGCGGGTGCTGGAAATATTTTTCATTCTGTAACCTGTGTTGGAGCGAAACCCGTATCGGTCAGGAGATCGGGAACCGCAGAATCCAGTGGCCTCATGAATCTGCACCTCACCACCACCAGAACTGCCCTGCAATCACTCCGCAAGTATCTGGGTAAATTTACTTAGCTTTTATTCCTTGACGCTTAATGGTCGTTAGGGATATAACCATATGTATTATCATTTGATTTTGATTTTCCCCGCCTGTCGGAAATCTCGTTATTTCGAGAATAAACAAAAGAGGGGGGAAGAATAGTATTGTATGCTGAGAGCAGGAATTTACTTTATAAATTTTAGGCACGTTAGCTAAATATGAAAAATTCCTGAGTTATCTTGAAGGGTTATATAGGAAACACATGAACACAGAGCAACTGAAACAACTCGAAAACGATTTATGGGCGGCGGCCGACAACCTGCGCGCTAATACCGATCTGAAATCAAGCGAATATGCCACACCGGTACTCGGTTTGATCTTTTTAAAATTTGCCGACAATAAATACCGCGAGGCGGAAAAGGCTATAAACCGCGAATATACCAAACTCCAGGGCACCCGGCGGCAAAAGCCGATTTCAGAAATAGCCATCGAAAAATGCGGTTTCTACCTGCCCGACCATGCCCGCTACGATTATTTACTCAACCTGCCGGAACAGGAAGACGTGGCAAATAAAATTAAGTCTGCCATGCTGGACATTGAGAAATACAAGCATGAGCTCGAAGGTGTTTTGCCCAAAGACGAATACTTTCCGCTTACCCGCACCGATAAAACCATACCGTCGCAACTGTTGAAAACCATATCCAACATTCCCGGTGATGCAGGTGGTGATGTGTTCGGCAGGATTTACGAATACTTTTTAGGTAAATTTGCATTGAGTGAAGGCCAGAAAGGCGGCGAGTTTTTTACCCCCACCTCGGTAGTACGCCTGATGGTTGAAATTATCGAGCCCCACAAGGGCACGGTGTATGATCCCGCCTGTGGTTCCGGCGGCATGTTTGTACAGTCGCAACATTTCGTAGAGCGTTACCGCAAAGAGTTGGCAAAGCTTGGTGAAGGCTGTGACGAAGACCAACTGTATGTCTACGGACAGGAAAAAACCCTCGATACGGTCAAGCTTGCCAAAATGAATTTGGCGGTCAACGGGCTGCGCGGCGAGATCAAACAGGCTAACACCTACGCCGAAGACCCGTTCAAAAGTTTTGAGCAGTTCGATTACGTCATGGCTAATCCTCCTTTCAACGTTGACGATGTGCCGGTAAGCACCGTAGAAAAAGACCGGCGTTTCAACACCTACGGCATACCCCGCAAAAAAACAAAAGCGAAAAAATCGGACAAGGGCAAGGAAACCGTAACAAACGCCAACTACCTGTGGATCAATCTGTTTGCCACCTCGCTCAAGTACAAAGGCCGTGCGGCGCTGGTAATGGCAAACTCCGCTTCCGATGCGCGTCACGCCGAGGCCGATATCAGGCAAAACCTTATTGAAAAAAATCTGATCTACGGCATGCTTACTCTGCCGTCTAATATGTTCTACACGGTAACGCTGCCTGCTACCCTGTGGTTTTTCGATAAAGACAAGCTCGACGACAAAATTCTGTTCATCGATGCGCGTAATATCTACACCCAGATAGACCGCGCCCACCGCGAATTCACCGAAGAACAGATTCAGAATATTGCCATAATCAGCAAACTGCACAAGGGCAACCGCAAGGCATTCATCCACCTTGTTGACGAATATTTTGCAAAAGGTATGGACCTACTGGTTGAAAACGAGAAACAGGTTAAGCCTGTCAGCGACCAGTTGCTGGAAGTTCTTGACGATGAGCAGGGCATGCGTGCCGTGGGTGAACTGGTGGCCCAATGGAAAGGCTTCCGGAAATTGCAAACTCGCTACCGGAAGTATCTGGACAACGCAGATATAAAACTGAAAACTGCTGCTGCAATCACAAAACAGAACAAGGCCCAACACAAACTGCGCGAATCCTTCGACCCTTTCTTTAAATCGCTGCACGATGGCTTGAAACAGCTTGATAAAACAGTCCGTAAACACGAGAAAGCCAAAACCGAGGCTGCCAAAGCAAAAGGCAAACGCGCGGCCATAGATAAAGAAACAAAAAAACTCAAACAGGCCCTTGTACAATTGCACCAGGAAGTAAAAAACGCTGAAAGCTGTTATAAAAAACATATTCACTGGCTGCATGAACGATTCCCCTCTGCCGAATATGAGGATGTAACCGGGCTGTGCAAGCTGGCCTCTTTGGAAGAGGTTATGGAACAGGACTATTCCCTTAACCCGGGCCGTTATGTTGGGGTGGTTATTGAAGAAGATGGAAAAACGGAAGAGGAATTTATTGAGGAAATGATAAATTTGAATGATGAGTTATTACAACTGAATAGCGAAGCTCAAACACTGGGGGAAATAATAAAGCTGAATATTGCTCAGATAGTGGGTGAAGGATGAGGGACGATCATAAGCTGCTATGTAAATTAGACGATCTTGGTACACTTGCAAGGGGTAAATCCAAGCATAGGCCAAGAAATGATCCTGATTTATATGGTGGGAAGTACCCCTTTATTCAGACAGGTGATGTAAAACATGCAGATTTTTATATTACTTCATATACGCAAACCTATAATGAAAAAGGTCTTTCACAAAGCAAGCTGTGGAAACCTGGAGTTTTGTGTATTACGATAGCGGCAAATATTGCAGATACAGCTATTTTGAAAATACCGGCTTGTTTTCCCGATAGCATATTGGGTTTCATTTCGAATAAAGACAAAGCTGATATAAAATTTGTAAAATATTGCCTAGATACATACAAAGTGCAAATACAGACTATCTCCCATGGCACAACTCAAGACAATCTTAGCTTAGAAAAATTAAAATCTATAAAATTCAACACCCCCCCCCTTACCACTCAAAAAAAAATCGCGGCCATTCTGTCTGCCTACGACGAACTCATTGAAAACAACAAGCGCCGTATCTCCTTATTGGAAAAAATGGCCGAAGAGATTTACCGTGAGTGGTTTGTACGCTTTCGCTTTCCGGGGTATGAGAAAGCAAAATTCAAAAAAGGGATGCCAGAAGGCTGGGAAATAAAAAAGATAAAAGAGTTTGCATCTTTTTTATATGGCTATACGGAATCTGCGTGCCTTGATGACAGTTTGCCAAAATTTCTCCGTGTAACTGATATAAACAAAAGCAGTTATGTTTCTTGGAAAGATGTTCCCAATTGCCCTATTTCTGATCTTGATTTAGATAAGTATAAATTAGCCGCTGAAGATATTGTTATTGCTCGTATGGCAGACCCTGGTAAAATTGCGATTATTGAGAAAAACATAAATGCGGTTTTTGCATCATATTTGATCAAGATTGCTTATCGTAAAGATATTGTAACTCCATATTTTCTTTTTTACACACTACGGTCTGATTATTACGCTGGTCTCTTTTCTAATGCCGATTCAGGAGCTACACGAGGATCGGTAAATGCTCAAGTAATAGGTGGTACTCCGATTCTTTTGCCGCCAAATAAATTAATGCAAAAATTTAACGATATTATTTCGGGCTTTAGAAATCAAATAAACATCCTTAATGATAGCATAGAAAAATTAGAATATACTAAAAACATGCTTTTGCCGAGACTAATCTCCGGAAAACTGTCGGTTGAGCATCTGGATATTCAGTTCCCGCCAGACATGCAGGAAGAGGATGCAGCGTAAACAGTAAGGGGGTACAGGGGTAATGGCGTTTATCAGCGAAGCAGCTATTGAACAGGCCATTCTGGAAAAGCTTAACCGGGAATGCGGTTTTAAGCTGCTGAACTGTTTTACGCACGCCCCTGAGGACCTGAACGACGGAAGTGGCCGAAACGATAAGCGTGATGTTGTTTTTGCCGACCGTCTGAAAGCCGCTTGCGTGCGCCTTAACCCGGACATGCCGGAAACGGTGATTGACGGCGCGGTGTCTCAGGTGATGGACCGCCGTGCGGCCATGTCTGCCATTGCCGCCAACCGCGAACTGGACGATTTGATACGGGACGGCGTGCCGGTTGAGTATGAAGATGCGCGGGGTCTCAAACACCATGCCCGTGTACGGCTGATTGATTTTGACGCAGGTGCGCAAACCGGGGCTAATGAATATCTGGCGGTATCACAACTATGGATAAAATCAGTCGGGCAGGCTCCCAAAGCTGCGTACCGCCGTCCGGATGTTATCTTGTATGTCAACGGGATGCCGTTGGTGTTTATCGAACTGAAAAACTCCAACGTCAAGTTGCGCAGCGCCTTTGAAAACAACCTTGCCGATTATAAACACGACATACCGCAGTTGTTCAACTGTAATGCCTTTTGTATTTTATCAAACGCCGTTGAAACAAGGGTGGGGAGTTTTACCGCCGAATGGGAGCATTTTTTCAACTGGTTACGGGTAGATGATGAAAAAGAAAAGGTAGACCGCAAGAAAATTGCCCGGAACGGCACAAGCCTGGAATATGCTGTTTCCGGGTTGTGCAGGCCTCATAAGCTGCTCGACTATATCGAAAATTTTATTCTATTCCACAAAGACAAAAACAAGCTTATTGCCCAGAACCACCAGTTTATCGGCGTAAACAATGCATTTGAGCGTTTTCTGCGCCGTGATGAATATGAGGGCAAGTTGGGTGTATTTTGGCATACGCAGGGTTCGGGCAAAAGCTTTTCTATGATTTTCTACGTCAGGAAAATTTTTCGTAAACTCACAGGTGATTTCAGTTTTGTAGTGGTAACAGACAGGCAGGACCTAGACGGGCAGATATACCGCAACTTCTTACACACCGGCACCGTGGGGGAAAATGATGCCGCCCGCCCTAAAGATGCTGAAGAGATGCGCAAGTATCTCGGCCAGAACAAAAAAGTGGTTTTTACCCTGATTCATAAATTTCGCTATCCAAAAGGAAAAAAATATCCGCACCTTTTAGCCGGTGGCGGCCGCGAGGTGATTGTAATGGTGGATGAGGCCCACCGCACACAATATAAGAACCTGGCTGAAAACATGCGGGCCGGGCTGGAAGGCGCTCACTTTCTGGCATTTACCGGCACACCGCTACTTGGCAGACAGCGCAAAACCAACAAATGGTTCGGTGATTACGTTTCCGAGTACAATTTCAAACAGTCGATGGAAGATAATGCCACGTTACCCCTGTTTTATGAAAAGCGTGTGCCGGAGGTTTTGATACAGAATGAGGATTTAAGCGAAGAGTTTTATGAGTTGCTTGAAGATGAAAACCTCGAAGAAGCACAGCAGCAAAAGTTGGAAGACACTTTTGCAAAAGAACTTGAGGTGATAAAACGGGATGACCGTCTGGAAACCATTGCCGGAGATATCGTCTATCATTTTCCGCGCAGGGGCTACCTGGGCAAAGGCATGATGATTTCCGTAGATAAATTCACGGCGGTTAAAATGTACGACAAAGTGCAGCGGCTGTGGAAAACGGAAATCAAGCGGTTGACCGGGTTAAAAAACAAGGCGAAACATGACATTGATAAAGCTCGTTATAAAAAGCTGATTAATTATATGAAAAGTGTCGACATGGCCGTGGTAATCAGTGACCCCGAAGCCGACAGAAAAAAGTTCGTCAAAGCCGGTCTTGATATCACCCCCCACACTAAGCGCCTGGAAGAACTGGATGAACATGGCCATGATGTTGAATTCAATTTCAAAGACCCCAAGCATCCCCTGCAACTGGTGTTTGTGTGTGCAATGTGGCTGACCGGTTTTGATGCGGAAACGGTATCAGCACTGTACCTTGACAAGCCCATGAAAGACCATACCCTGATGCAGACTATTGCTCGTGCAAACCGTGTAACATCGTATCTGGTGAACGGCATTACCAAAACCAACGGCGAGATAATTGATTATTACAATGTGTTTCGGAATATGAAAAAGGCCCTGAAAGAGTATGCTCAGGGCCAGGAAGGGCTGGAAGAAGCCCCGGTAAGAGAAAAAGAGGAACTGTTCAGGCTGCTGGATGACGCGCTGGAACAAACCAGGGTTTTTTGTGCTGAACGTGATATTGAGCTGGATGCCGTTCTGCTTGAAACGGATACGTTTAAGGATATAGTTATATTTAAAAAATATGCCGATATCCTGTTGAGCCGTGATGAGTGGCGCAAATCGTATTATGTATATGAAAATACAGTCTCTTCATTGTACGAAGCCTGCAAACCGGAAATTTTACAACACCGGCCCCGCCCCCTTGTTCTGGTAATTCAATATTTGCGTGGTGTTATCGACGTGCATGTCGGGCAGGCCGACATCGACGATGTTAGCCGGAAAATATCCGACCTGCTGGATGAGAGCGTTGTCGTAGATAACGCTGAAAAATTTAAGGCGATGGAGCATCAGGCGCAATACCAGATAGTGCAAAAGGGTAAAACGTGGGATTTAAGCAAGATAAACTTTGATAAATTGCGTGAAGATTTCGGCAAGACCGAATACAAAAATATAGAAATTGCAGACCTGCGCGCATTTATCGAAGACAAGTTGAGCAAAATGATGGCGGCGAACCGAACGCGTGCCGACTTTGCCCAGAGGTTGCAGGAAATTATCGACCGCTACAACGCCGGGGGTTCTTCATACGAAAACTATTATGAAGAGCTCATACGATTTACCCAGGAAATGCGAGAGGAAGATGAACGTCATACCAGAGAAGAGCTTACTGAGGATGAACTGGAAATCTACGACTTACTCAAGAAAAACAAACTTACCCAAAAAGAAACCCAAAAAGTAAAACTTGCTGCAAAGCATTTGATTATACGCTTGCTCGAAGGTCATCCGAAAGTGCTTGTGCAGGACTGGTGGAAAGACGGCCAGACCCTCAGAATAGTCAGAAACGCTGTTGAAGAAGTTCTGCATGCAGATTTGCCTGATAGTTACAACCGAAAAGTTTTCAAGGAAAAATGTGACAATGTTTTTGAACTGATTGTTGATCTTGCGGCACATCATAAAAAATGGGTAGCGTAATTAAATTTTGATGAATAGGTAAATTAGAGGGGCGTCCTTAAATAAGTAAATAACTTTATTGGTGTGTTTGAAGATAAAATTGTAGTTTGCATGATTTCTGAAGTTTATTATGATTGAGAGAGGTGCTTATGAGTAAAGGAATTACGAGAGAACGAACAGGTTTTCTTCTGCGCGAACTTTTTATGGTTCTCATAGAAAACAGCGATGGCATACAGGCTAAAGAAGCGTTAGCCGAACTGGCAAACCGCGTAGATCTGACTGATCATGAGCGTGGTGAATATAAAAAAGGCGGGCAGCGGTTTTCCAAAATTGTTCGTTTTGCAACTGTTGATGCCGTGAAGGCAGGTTGGATGCGTAAGAGTAAGGGTATATGGAGTATTACTGAAGAGGGAGTCCAGGCTTTTAATCAATATCCCGATTCCGGCGCATTTTACCGTGAAGCGGTAAGACTGTATCGCCAGTGGAAAAAGAGTCAGCTTGACGAAGATCAAACCGATGATGTTGAAGAAATTGATGAGCCGGACACTGCCCGCATAACTTTTGAAGAAGCTGAAGAGCAGGCATTAGATGAAATTAAAGCCTACCTTGAAAACATCAATCCGTACAGTTTACAGGATCTGGTTGCCGCATTGCTGGAAGCCATGGGATATCATGTTTCGTGGATTTCGCCGCAGGGGAAAGACGGCGGTCTTGATATTCTGGCATGGAATGACCCGTTGGGTACGAAACCACCGAGGATTAAGGTTCAGGTAAAGCGGCGTAAGGATAACATTGCTGTCGAGGAACTTAGATCATTTCTTTCCTTAATAAATGAAGATGATGTTGGTATTTTTGTGACCACCGGAGCGTTTACGAAAGATGCACAGGACCTTGCTCGTTCGCAGGAGAAAAGAAAAATAACACTGATAGACCGACAGCTATTGGTAGACCTGTGGATTGAATATAATGATAACCTGGAAAAAGACAAAAGAAACCTTTTGCCTTTAAAACCGATTTATTTTATTGCACCGGAATAAGTTGATGTGCCCGACCAATTTTTGATCAAAAACCGGAATAGATTTGTTTTTGTCTGAATTGCCCTGTCAAGCCGGGCAATAACAAGGGGAGGGCAATACATAAAGAAATCGCTTTAGGGTGATGCGGTGAGGTTTGAAACGGCCGATTTTTTTTACACGATTTTCGGGGCAAGCACGGAAACCAGCGCCTACCAAAAAATAATTCCAACAATTTTGGTCTTTTAGGTTTTAGTATTGATCATTGAACTCTGTTGTGCAAAAAATTGTAGATTTGATTGTAGCTGCTTAGCAATTTGAGTATTTGGTGTTATTGTCTAGAGTTGAAGAACAGCTTATAATCCACAACAACAAGGTGTATGCGCAACTGTTTGAACTAAATGAAGTAAAAAAGCAACAAATGGCGGAGGAGGCCGCAGGCAATGAAAAGGGGCAGGCTGAAGCTTATTATGAATATGTTGATTTGGTCTGTCCTTTTTCTTTCCCCTGCTGATGCTGCGTGGCAAGTTGAGGAATTGAATATCGATCTAGAGCAACATATCAGCATTTCATTTGCCCTCGATGCGTTCAATAAGCCGCACTATGTCTATGCAAAACGTTCTGATGAAACATATGATGTGTATTATCAATATGGGGACAGTATTGAGCAAATATATTCAACTTTACCTTCAGCGATGTATATCTCGATAGCGGTTGATGGTAACAGCAACCCCCACATCGGTTTATCTGTTAGCAACACTGAAGGTGCGGTTCTGAAATATTTTCATAAAGACAAGGGAGTCTGGGACAATCAGACAATTGAAAACGGACCAGGTGAAGGGTATTCGGAAAACAGGATTGCCGTTGATGGTAACGGCAATTCTGCAATTGTCTATGTGGCGATCGTTATTGATTGTGATATTCTGGAATTTGCAAGCTCCATTAAACATGCCCGGCTTCATGCAGGTGGATGGCGTGTAGAGGATCTGATCAACTTTGACTTTATTTGCGATGGGCATAATACTCTCTCGTTGTCTTTTGACGGTTTTAATAATCTGCACATGGGGTTTTTATTGCAGGGCTACATTTCCTATTCCTGTCCGCAGCCCGTGCAGCATTATGTGCAACAGATTGATCCTGATAATTCCTCATCGATAATCGGGCTGTACTACTGCACAGGCGGCGATAAACGGACATGCAGCGTGAATGCCGGCCTGGTTGCGGCCGAGATGTATGATGTGGACCTGTTCACCAATATTGCTGTGGGTACCGACAACCGGCCCCGGTTGGTGTATTATGCCTCCGGCAGTTTGAATGGTATTGTCGGAACAGATTACGGGTGGGAAAAGGTGGTGTCGGCCGCTATGGATATAGATCCGTTGCCGCGTGGGTATCTGGCGCTGGACCGGTTACATAATCTGCATATTGTTTTTTGTCGCGATGCCTATAGCGGGTCCGAACGGCAAACCGAATTGGTATATGGCCGGTATGATACCGAGTGGCGGTTTGAGGTGATCGACGACGACATCGGGTATGTGATGGACGTAAAAATGGACAGGAGGGGGAATCCGCATATTCTCTATAATAACAAATACGACGTTTTTGTATATGCACGGATGGAGCAGCAGTGCGCGCTTGAAGATATAGTAGGTGACGAGGCGACACTGCAAGCTGTTCGATGGCTGCGTGATGCCGTGTCGGCAAACAGCGCTGTCGGACGGAATCTGGTTGCCTGCTATTACGCATACGAGGAAGCAATCGGTGAATTTATCACCGAGAACCCAAAGGCAATGAAGGTTGTACAACAGGTTTTAGAGGGGTTTATATCGCATATGTCGAGCAATTAGTGGGACATCCCTTAAATAAATAACTTTAAGTGTTTGACTCAGCAATTTAACACTAAGCCTCAAGCGTCTGTTTCAATCCCAGAATTCTCTTATCTGAAGTGATATTTAATATAACCGGTTTTTCGTCATTGTTACGTTCTGTTGTTCTTTGCGGTGGGTTTTGAAGACTGCCGGCAAAATCGTTGTTTGCAATAATGCCTTTGATTATTGCAGACTCAATACGTTTCCTTAATCTCGCATCCGCATTCAGACTGGCCATGAAAATTTTGCACTCACGGATGTAATTTATTATGGCTTTTGAGTTCTTTTCGAAATTTTTGTAAAATTGGGTGATCTTCTCTGATCGTTCTTTCTTTCGCCAGTGATAACCTTCCCAAAGGCATACCCGGGTGCCTTTTTTCAGCTCAGCTGGATCATATGCATTGTATTGCCCGTTATACTGACACTGCAAATGCTCCATAGATCTTTTACGGATCGATTTGCCTGTTTCACCGATATAATTAATCAGATGCCCGTCACTGACCGGGATAGTCCAAATGTACAAACTCGGGTTCGTTTGATATTTCTTGTTCAAACAGATTGTCAGGACCTATCATGTTGTAAGGCCCGTTGAAGTGTAACTGTACTTTCATTTGCGCTGCCTTTGCGTGTGTGCACAGGATCAAAAAAATACGTACCTTGTAAATCCAACCTGTCAAAAACTTTTCCAATTTTAATTTAATAGAAAGCCTGGTTCGGCTTGTTTTCATCTGGATTATCTGGACGGTAGTAGGGGCAGGGAACTCTTTGAATTTGTATTAATTAATGATTTTATTAATTGCGGAAATTAAAGATGGTATATCTTTTTTTATTGTATCCCATATGACGATTATATCAACATCGTCATATTCATGGATAACAACATTTCTCATGCCGACCATTTCAAACCACGGTACTTCAGGATGATCTGATTTTGTCGTATCGGAAATTCTTCTGGCAGCCTCGCCTATGATCTCAAGCCTTCGAATAACTGCATCCTGGCAACGGATGTCCTCTATGAATTCATCAATGCTCATATTGCCGACATATTCGACAGCTAATTTAGCAGCATCAAGAATGTCAAGGAGGTACGCTTTGTCACGTTGCATAGATTGTCTCTGCCGACTGTAGGATAGCTTTTTTTCTGATGTGATTTCGGCTTGTTTCCAGCCCCCTCCGGCTGACGAGGTCGATTTTATGCCCGAAAATATTTTGAAGCTCTTTTTTCATGCGGACGAGGTCAAACACCGTATGGTGATAATCTTCGCGAAGTGTGACCAGTATATCTATATCACTTGTTTCTCTGAAATCATCAGAAAGAACTGAGCCGAACAGTGAGAATTCGACAATGCCGTATTTTTCACAAAATAATTTTATTTTTGATTGTGGTATTTTTACACGTGACTTTCCCATGGGTCCGTTCCTAGGATAAATAGTGTATGCAGCACGTACAAAGTATAGAAAAACCAAAGGTATATGTCAATAGAAAGGCAGTTGTGTCAAGAATTGCAGAACTTTCAATTAAGCATGCTTTTTCAACTTGATTGATCGGAAGGAGTAGGGCAAAGTTGCCTGCCGGGTAGATACATGTTGTGCGATGGGAGAAGCATTAGGATTTATCCAGCAATAGGCCGTATTTTTTTATAATCAGATGCATTAAGTCGGCTCTGATCCAGGCCAAGCGCTTCAAGTTCATCGCATAACACTTCACCTTGATGAACCGGTGTAACATGCTTTTTGCCCACAAGTAATGAGGGGATGTCCGTTAATTATTGATTTATCACCTGGATTGCCTGGTCAAGCCGGGCAATATATTTGACAGGCTCAGTGCACGTTCCGTCGAAAAGGCAGGGGTTAAGAAGCGAGAGCACTTTTATTTAGACCAATACGGCAATTGATATAAAAGATAAAACAGCACTATGCAGGGTGCGCATTGCGCACCATTTCGTCTTCCGTAATCGATCGGTGCGTATTGCGCACCCTGCTCTCACCGAATATGAGTACCTTTCAGTACGATTAAAGCTCTGTACAGATGCATCCGCCTTAATCGCGGCTGTAGGCCGCTCCTACCCGGTTCTGCTCTTGTGTGAAATGCTCCAGGTGAATATGGCCGGACATGTTTTATTTTGATTCCGTTCCCGGCTGAACAACCACCTTGTTCTTGCCTGTTGTCTTTGCCTGGTACAATGCCCGATCACTCATGGCAATCAACGCATAAAATGTCGATGGGTTGTCTATAGATAGAGAAGCAATACCGATGCTGACCGTTGCACGAAAATCTTCTGATATGCAGGTAAAGACCTTTTTGTTGACACGTTTCCTGAAACGCTCGCATACTTTCCGAGCGTTCTCGCTGTTTGTATTGGGTATGATAACGGCAAACTCTTCACCGCCATAACGGCATACTAGGTCACTTTGACGAAAATTTTCACTGAGCAATCGGCTGAAATCAAATAACAGATTGTCTCCAGTCGGATGTCCATAGGTATCGTTGACCTTCTTAAAATCATCGAAATCAATCATACACAGGCTCAACTCCGATTTATACCTGCAGGCCCGTGCAACTTCTCTCTCCAGAGCTTCAATAAAGTAGCGTTTGTTATACAGGCCGGTTAATCCGTCCCGGGCAGCCATGCTGGCCATCTGCTGCATGGCACGTTTGAGCTCCTGATTCAGCCGATACTTTTCAAGGGCGTTTAAAATGCATCGTGAGAGAGATTTTTTGTTCAGCCGTTCTTTCGGCAGGTAATCAAAAGCGCCGGCCTGGATAATTTTTGAAGCGACCATTTCATTCCCCTGGCCGGTGACGACGACAACCGGAACCTCAAGTTCATCCTCTCTCAGCAGCTTCAAAAAATCCAGGGAGTCTCCATCGGGTAGGACATGGTCCAGCAATACAATATCGACTTCAGATCTGTTTATAACCTGAAGGCCTTTTTCAATGCTTTCCACATGCAGTAGTTTGATTTTTACATTATTTCTAAGCAGGAATTTGATTTTTTCGTAATCTTCAGGCCTATCCTCAACGGAAAGAACTGTTATTGCGAAATTACAATCGGCAATGCAGGTGTCTTCTTCGAGCGGATTAATCTCATAGCTCGGTACTTTCTGTATGTTTTTCACAAGGCCTCTTAACTTTTTGCCGGATGCTTCCGCCAGCTCAACAAATTCCTGTACTTGTTCCGGGTTCTGCATGTTTTCCTGAATCAACTCAATTGATTGCAACAATACCGACAGCGGCTGATTTAATTCATGAGCGGTTGCACCGGCTACCTGAAGCAGTAATTTGAGCCTTTCTTCCTCAATGACGGCCTTTTGCTGCGACAAAATCGTATTATTTGATTTTTTCAGTTCAGCAACGGCTTTCTTAAGGTTACGGTTCGCACGCTTTAGATCATCGGCCATTTTCTTTCGTTCGGTAATGTCCCTCAACGATGCCAGCACGACCTTTTGACCCATCCATTCCATATGCACGGATCGCATCTCTACAACCGGTGTCCCCCCCTCCCGGCGGACAATCTCCAACTCTACCGGCTCAGTGCCGTTGACCGGAAATCCGAATGGTTGACCGATAAGTTCGTCTGCTGCTTTGTTGAACAGCACTTCAGCAGCCGGATTGGCAAAAAGCACATTTCCTTTGCAATCCATCACGATGCTGCCATCAACATTATTGGAGATGATGTCACGCATACTTATATCAAAAGCTCTATGAGCCTCGGCAACTTTTTTTCTTTCGGCAGCATACAGCACGGCATGCAGCAGGGATTTAGCATTGATCTCACCTTTGACAAGATAATCCTGGGCGCCTTCCTGCACCGCTTCAAGACCCAGGGCCTGGTCATCAGTTCCGGTTAAAACAACAATCGGCACCTCGGGGGCGCTTTTGCGCATGTGTCTGAACGTTTCAATCCCCTGATCATCCGGTAAGCACAGGTCGAGTAAAATGATTTCCGGCTGTAAAGCCGGTACTGTCTCTTCGGCTTGTGTCACGCTGTCTGCGTGACTCAGACATATTTCAACATCCTGGGCGCTTTTGAGCATTTCCCGGACCAGGCGTTCGTCACCCCGATTATCCTCAACCAGGAGGACATGCAATTTTGACGTTTGCACTGCAGACTGTATGCCGGTGTTGCGCGACACAACCTCTCTCCTTGATAACGGCCCCGTTGTCCAGGCCCTGTGTTACTCCTTAAACAGCTCTTCAAGCCGCTCCATTTCAGCCGTTTTAATGTACCCGGGATTGCCTGAAAGAATACCGCTGATATTACGAAACGGTTCCTTAATATGCATTCCGTCACCGTCAATGGTGAACTCCCGGATATCCTTATCGTGCATTGAGCCGCGC
>JANQGV010000296.1 GCA_028282925.1 Thermodesulfobacteriota bacterium | reverse complement strand
GGAGGAGATAAGGGTCGACATGTTTGAGCCCCGCTTTTCAGGGGCGAGTTTGTTGACCCGCCGACTGAAATCGTGCCACGAGGGTATCCCGCTAAAGGCGGGACAAGTTGCAGGGCGCCCTTTCTTTTCCCCCTTTTCTTTGGGGCGAACAAAGAAAAGGGGTGGAAGACGCGTAGCGTCTTGTAAATATACACCCCCGGACCGACAAAAATTTTTCAGGTCAACAGCCAGAGGGTGAATTTAATTTAAGCATTAAAATATACTGATGGACTTTTACCAACAGTCCATCACTCAACGTCCGTTAATGGCGGCGCATAACCGGCTGCCTCCCCCACCCTGGCATAATCACCCTTGAGAATGGTAACTTCCACCCCGAACAGCATCAGTGGGTCGGCAAGGCGTAACCGCTCTTCCCGGGTCTTGCCCAGCAACTCTTCATTCATGCTGATACCGACCACATCGCCGATAAAATTAACCTGGGCCTCGGTGGGCTGGATAACCTGATCCAGACGGCACTCAATGTGTTGAAAGCCTTCCTGTATGCGGGGCGGACGTACCGTATCGGCCGGAAGCGGCGTCAACCCGGCCTTCTCAAGCTCGTTAACACCTTCCGAATAGGGAACCCCGCACTGGGCAACCTGTTTCATGAGGGAAAAAGGAACGTAATTTATCACAAAGTCACCGGTTGCCTTTATATTGGCCGCGGTATGCCACATAACCGACGCACAGAGAAGCATCTGGGGCCGGGCCGGGTCGGAGCAAAAAGGCAAAAGCAAACCGAACGGCGCGGCATTGACCCGCCCCTCTTCGTTTACGGTGGTCACTATGGCAACCGGAAACGGGATCACCACTTCATCCAGGTGCCACATAAACTCCATATCGATCTTTTTTTTCATAGCACTGTCCCCCATGACACAAAAAAAGCTTGCAGGCGCTCTGCGCTCCTGCAAGCTTATCTGTTGGTTACTCTTTCATCGAACCTCCAAAATACTTAAAAAGTATATGGGTGTTACTGGAGCATACCGCTGATTTTTTCACCCCAGTCGTCAACCGCTTCCCAGTCCGTCCAGTCGCCTCCGGGCATCAGCATCATCCGTAGCGCAAACCAGTCGTACCAGAGCAGGATACGGTAATTGATGGCACCGGCAAAAGCGCCGATGTCAAGCGGTGATATCTCAGGATAGTCTTCATACATGGGCTGGATATAGTACTTGTCCACCATTTCGGCGGCATCCGGTATGTTGGTCATGCCCAGCAATGCATTAACGCAGTAGTAGGCGACGTTCTTTGCGGCGAGCGCCGATTCATACTGGTCCAGGAAGGCAATGGCGTCTTCATGCCAGTGCTCAATGTAAATGCAGCTACCCAGGATAACGGCATCATAGCCGGAAAGATCCTCCTCCGTAACGTCCTTTACAAAACGGATGTCGACCTGAAATCCGTCCTGACACAGGATCTCTGAAATCCGTTCGGCAATCTTGAAGGTCCGGCCGTACTTGGTCCCGATGGCAATCAGAACCGCGGTTCCGTTGTCCCCGCAGCTGGATTCAACCACATAGTCGGGCAGGCCCCGCTTGGCAAATCCGGCCGACGGGAAACACAGCATCGCCCCCAGGATCATCAGTGCAGTTACTGTTAATAGTACATTTCTTTTCATACTGTTCCTCTCCTCTCTCCACGCAAAGGGTTACCGTTATATCGGCAATTCCATCGGATGCGTAATCCCCTCCGCATTCGATAGTGTCCGAGGGCAGCCGTTCAGGAAACAACATATATAGCCATATGATAAAGAATTTTAAAAAACGTATTGGATTTTTGCAAGAATTAAATTTCAGGCAATCACTACAATACAAACACGGGATCAACATCCACCAAAACCTTGACACCGCTCTTTTTTATGTCCGCATCGATGGATTCAAGCAGCGTCATAACCAGTGTGCGCATCTGCTGAATGCTTGCCCCCTTAACGAGCATCTGATAGCGGTACCGGCCCTTGATTCGCTCCCATGGTGCAGCTGCCGGACCGAGAATCGTAATCCGGTCGCGGAAATTCGGACTCGCAAGCAGGCCTCCTGTTATCGTGCCCGCCCTTTGGGCCAGCCTTTCGACGGCGGTTTTGGACGCACCCTCAAAACGAACATTGATCATTTTTGCAAAGGGCGGATAGCCAAGTTCTTTGCGGAGTGGAATTTCTGTTTCATAAAACCGTTCGTAATCATGCAGCCGTGCCTGCTGAATACTGTAATGGTCGGGATTATAGGTCTGGATAATCACTTCTCCCTGGGCATCCCCCCGGCCGGCACGGCCGGCCACCTGGGTCAGCAGTTGAAAGGTGCGTTCGCCGGCCCGGTAATCCGGAAAATTGAGAGACTGGTCGGCACACATCACCCCCACAAGGGTAACATTGGGCAGATGGTATCCTTTAACGATCATCTGGGTCCCGATAAGAATGTCTATGTCACCCCGGTGCATACCCGCCATAAGCGTGTGCAGTGAGCCGCGCGACAGTATGGAGTCGCGGTCCATCCGGGCAATACGGGCCTCGGGAAAAAGCTGGGCTAGTTCCGATTCCACCCGTTCGGTTCCCCAGCCCAGGGAGGTCAGGAAAAAACTGTTGCACTCCGGGCACTCCTCGGGCACCGGCATAAAAAAGTCGCAATAATGGCAGGTAAGCTTCCGCTGACCTTTGTGATGGATGAGCGTCACATCACAATTGCGGCATTTAAAGGTGTATCCGCACTGCCGGCACACATACGATGGAGAAAACCCCCTGCGGTTGAGAAAGAGAATGCTCTGCTGCCCGGCAGTCAGGCGTTTTTCAAGGGCTGTGTGCATTCGGCGGGAAACAATCATGCCCTTCTTTTTCTGCAGATGCGTCTCCGTTGTCATGTCGATAATATGCACCGGCGGCATGGGCTTCTCTTCCACGCGCCTGGACAGGACGCCCAGGGAGTATTTATGTGTAAGGGCGTTATAATAGGATTCAAGCGACGGGGTTGCCGAACCCAGCACAACAATGCAGCCTGCCGAACGCGCCTTTACCAGGGCCAGATCGCGGGCATTGTAGCGCAGGGAGTCATCCTGCTTGTACGAAGGGTCGTGCTCCTCGTCCACGATAATCGCCCCCAAGTCGTTGAATGAGGCGAATACGGCTGAGCGGGCTCCGATAACGATTTTAATTTCGCCCCGGCGGATCATCCTCCAGGCATCAAAACGCTCGCCCGGCGTCAGGTTGCTGTGGAGCATGGCAATGGGCACGTCCAGGCGTGAGCTGATGCGGTCCCAGAGCTGGGTGGTCAGGGAGATTTCAGGCACCAGGTACAGGCACTGCCGCCCCTGGGCCAGCACCTTCTGCATAATCTGCAGGTACACCTCCGTCTTGCCGCTGCCCGTAACCCCGTGCAACAACAACGGGTAAAACTCCTTTTTTTCAACGGCAGGCCCGGCCTGGTCGACAACCTTCTTCTGATCAGCGGTGAGGTCCCGGATGGGCTCGTGAAAAACGGTCTCCTGCCGGGGCGGACGGCGAAACACCTCCCGCTCCTCCACAGAAAGCAGCTCTTTTTTCCTGAGGGCGCTGATCTGGGCTGAGCAGGTCCCGAACCGGTCACGCAACGCGGTTGCCGAAACACAGCCATGCTCGTTGATAAACGCGGCCAGGTCACGCTGTTTGCCCCGGAGGG
>JANQGV010000013.1 GCA_028282925.1 Thermodesulfobacteriota bacterium | reverse complement strand
GGCAAGACAAGTCCGGTAAAAAAAGACACGTCTTGCGCAACAAGACAAATCCGGCTCAAAAGTTCAAAAAAGAATGAAGAGTAGTCATCCAGCGCAATTTACACAAATAAGGAGTAATGAGGAGAAAGCGGGGACGTTTATTATTCATTTATCACATTAACTGCCCTGTCAAGCCGGGCAACATGTTTGACGGGCTCAGTGCACGTTCCGTCGTAAAGGCAGGAATTCGAGGGTTAAGGAGCTCGTTCTCTGAATCTTCGGATTCAGAATGCTCTTGAGCGTCTTCTTGTTCGTACAGCTCCAGCAGGGGGCGGATTTGTGCAAGCACGTCGTCGTCGACTTCTTCACGGCTGATTATTTTGTCGATTATCCCACGGGCGACAATCCTGTCGGGGTCGGCATGGGTGTAGAATTTCCACAATTCCCGGGATGTGCCATTGTGAAACGTATGGATCAGGTCGCTCAGATCGAAGCAGTCAATTTTTCCGGACTGCCATTGATCGAACCGGGCTTTCAGCTTTGTAAGCTCGCTGTCCAGGTCGCGTTGGTAGGCAACGCCGGCCAGGTGGCGCAACACCTTTTTTGTAGATTTGGGATAGTTTCGTTGCATTTTAGTATCCTCCTAAAAGAGGTGGCGGTTTTTAACTATTCTGCCGGGGCCGGGCAATAGACAACGGGTTGGAAGAGTCGGCACTATCACAGGAGTATTTCTGTATGCCCGCGAATTATATTTGACAATCAGACTGTAAGGGTGCGGCAGCGGTCCGCATCAAGCACATCAATTACCGGGAGTTTGCCGAGATGCATAAGGGCTTGTTCCAGGTGCTCAAGAACGGTGTTGTGATCCAGGTCGAGAATGCGCCGGACCTGCCGGTCTGATATTCCCAAGGCCCGGCCGAGTTCTCGCTGCAGTACACCCTGGTCGCGCATGGCTTGGTAAATGGCAAGTTTCATGGCAACTTTGAGCGGCAGCGGGACGGTACCCCGGCCCTTTTTAGGACGCGACGGCATAGGGATATCGCGGTGCTCGGCAATATAGGCCCCAAGGGCCACAATAAGGGCGTCCTGAGCCCAGAGAAGAGCATTGTCGATATTTTTGCCAACGGTCATGGCCTCCGGCACGTCGGGAAACAGGGCCATAACGGTACCCCGATCCTTTTTCATATCTACCGGATATCGCATAAGCATAGAAACTATCCCCCTGTACTTTTTTTCGGGTCAATGCCCAGTTGTTTGCAATAATTTTGATGAAACTGTTGGGTATGTCAGAGTCACCATGAACGGTTGTCCCGGCGTCTTTATATATGGCCCGGTAGTGGCCGCCTTTGCCGCGGTTTGTTTCGCATTCAACCCCGTGCTTTTGCAGTTTTCTGATCAGTTCTCTTGACTTCATCTTAAACGATAGGACATTATTGTCCTTTTTGCAAACTGTTTGTCGAATTTGGAAAAACAGTTTTTAGCCCGGCCGGAGCCGGCAATGACGAGATAGCTGGTTGAGACAAATGCTTTTGCAATAGTAAAGTATCCATGGTGCCCATGTTTTTATTAAGGACGAACAAACAGTTCGATTTATTTTAAAAAAAGGCGCTTGTCGTAATGAGTGTAGATTTTTTTCTAAAAGGCAGGCACGGTGCCCGGAAAGGGTTTGCTGAGAGTATCCTCTGCGAACAAAACATTGGTGATGATAGTATAAACCCATTGGGTTTTGTAGTGACACCGCGAAATGCATGAGTAAAAACACTCAACAAATTAAGTGTTACTTGCCGGCATCAGTGTACTGTTGGGAAAAAAATGTGATCGGATTGTAAAACACTCTTGAAATTAAAGCGATAATTGATATTCTATTTTTTAAGCCCACCATATAAACCGGCGGTTGGGTTTTATCCATCCGGCCGGGTAGTTGTGAGGCAAGGCAATCCCTGGGGCATTATCCTTTCAGTTCCGCTGTTTTTATGTATGCGGGGTGTTCGGACAGTATCATACAACTTCCTTTGTTATTGCCGGAATTGCTGAAAGAAAAATGTTGTCGTGTTCGTCATGTATCATGTGCCGCAATGGGGCGGTCCGGAGGTCTGCGCTGCATGGGAAGAGCAGGCTTCCGGAATGCGTTTAGTACTGATATTCAACACTGTCATGAGGAGAAAAGGGTATGGGTAAAGCGGTAATCAGAAGCAGGAGTAAGAGCCGGGGGGTAACAGCGTTTTTATTGATTTTTTTTGGATTAGTGTTTGCGGCTGCGATGCCGCAGCAAGTATATTCCGCCGATCCGATCAGGATAGTGGTATTGCCCTACTATGTTGAGGACGGTGCGGCAAGCCGTGATGCGGGCGATGCCGTGCAGCATTACCGGCGCGTAATCGGCTTTATGGAGAATCAACTGGTGAGACACGGTTTTGAGGTGATCAACCCCTTTGCCGCCGATTTGAAAGAGTCTGAATATAATAAAGCAATGGAAAAGTCCCGCGAGGACTCGGCCCTGGTCTGCAAAGACATGTGCAAGCGCTTTGCAGCGGATATTGCTTATGTTGTTACCATGGATGTGGGCCGTAAGCTTACCTCCGACGGGTACTGTAAGGTGCGGGTGCGCCTGGACGGGCAGGGGTACGACAGTGCCGCCGTGAGCCTGGGTGCTACTGTTTCCAAAACCTTTAAAATAACCCGAGACAATTGCGACGATGCCATTGCCGACACGCAAAAAGAGGTCGGTGACCTTGTGGGCCGGACGCTTACCGCCTGGAGCGGGAAGAAGAAAAGAAAGTATGTGAAAGTGAACCCCTATTCGAGTACATCCGGTAAGAAAGCGGGTGAAGGCGGTGTGCTGGAACGCCGGTTCAGGAAGACGGAGGGCCGTATCGACGTTCGGCTGGACGGGGCCGTAACCCAGGAAATGGTGGAGGTGTTCGGCAAGGTTATCAACTCCGTGCGCGGAGTGGCCGAAGCAAAAATGTACCGGACCAAAATCGTACCCGACAGCCCCCAGGAATCGGTTGTAACCTGGCGTGTTACAATTGAGAATACCGAGCCGTTTCGTCTGCAAAGCAATACCATCAAGATGATCAACGACATTGTGGACAGCGGTGGTACCATTGTTTTGAAGGGTATCAGCTATCGCTATACACCGCCGGAAGTCGATTTGCTGAAAGGTATACGAGCCGGTGATACTTCCAGCCGTGCGGTCCATTTTGTGATCGACCGCGAAAAGGCACGCGACAAGGAGTTTTCTGCCCGTAACGATCCTTACGAAAAAGAGCGGGACAAGGGTTTTGATTAAAGGGAGCTGTTGCCGGACCGGTGCAACGCACACCCGGCGGGAAAGGAACTGCATGGTTAAGACGGTACGTGGATTGAAAGCGGTTGTGATGTATGTTGTTGCGGCCTGTGTGCTGGCATCCTGCGCTGCAACCGGAAGTAAAAACGGAAAGCAGGCGGAAAACGATCCTGAGCATACGGTAACCGTGCGGCTCGATGGTGCCAACCAGTATGAAATAGCTACCGTGTTCGGTAAAATCCTTAACACGGTGCGTGGCGTTGCAGAAGCCCGGAGGTATTCGTCGAATATTGTTCCGGAAAATCCGCAGGCATCATCAGTGGTCTGGCGGGTAAAACTAGAAGGAACAGACCCGTTTCGCCTGGAATCAAATATTATGAAGATGATCGGCGACGTCCTGGCTTCGGGCGGAGAAATCCACATGAAGGGCGTTGCCTACCGGTATACCGCTGCAGAGGTTGATCTGGTGAAGGGAATCCGACCGGCAGGGGCAACCAGCAGGGAACTGCAGTTTGTGGTTGATCGTGAGCTTGCCCGCGACCGGGAGTTTTCCGGACGGTACGATCCCTACCGGGCCCGGGAATAGGCGCGAAGGGCAAGCAGTTTTCGGTGCTGCAAAAATTTGTATACTTCGATGTCATTCTTGAATTGATGTGTTTTTGAACGGCACCTGTTCAGTGCGTTGGGTAAACAGGTGCCGGAAAACTATTGAAGTTGATGCGGCGAGATCAAAAGTACTATAGAATTCCCGGCGCGCAAAAGAATATATTTTTACTATAACCAGCAGGGGAGATAGGTATGCATTACGTGAAATTTATATC
>JANQGV010000294.1 GCA_028282925.1 Thermodesulfobacteriota bacterium | reverse complement strand
TTCAAACATCGTTATTCTCTCCGGGTGCAATGATTTGTCATCTGGCTTCAGTGTAAAAGTATACCCCATCCTTGCGACGATTGCCAGGTGTTGTTGAGTAGCCTCGGCTGTGGATGGGGTTTAGCCTTCAGACTGTCTGAGAACGTTCATACTTCGTTACGGCATCATGCAACCAGGTATGTCATGCTCCTCAGGGTTTCATGTGCTCCGTATCTGAACAATCTTCAGCAGTCTGCTTTTGCGAAGGTTTAAGACAGACCTTCCAGGATACCCAGCCGGAGAAGTGTTGAGATATGTCCGTTTTTTTGCTAAAATACAGCTTTTTCCGGCAGTTTCAGACGGTAGGCTGTAAGGAAATCAACAACGTGCTGAAGATGTGTTAAATGCACGCAGTTCTTTAGTGGATTTTGTTCAAATAGGTAAAATTTACTAAAGTTTATTCGATATTTAAGAGACCCAAAAAAATATGAACCGGTCCTTAATTTTGTTTAATGTTTTAATGGTTGTATCCGATTCAATAACTAAAGCTTAAACAAAATAACCAAACCGTTGTAATGAAAAAAAAAGACGTTTCGGAAGGCCACAAGGATATGAGGGACAGGGATCTGATACAACAGATGGAAGCCCTTGAGGAAATTGTAGATTGGCTCGAATCTAAAGACAATGTTGATATAGACGACGCCTCGGACGTGATCAAGGTTGATGAGCGTGAGTTGTATGAATGGCTCAAATCACCAAAGCTGAAAAAAGTCCGTAAGTGGATTGAAGATTAACCACCCCCGATTTTTTTCTCTTCGTAAAAAATCCCCCGATTTTTATATTTTCAGATCAGGGTCCAGCCTGTCGCGCAGGCTGTCGCCGAACATGTTGCACACAAATACCGTCAGCGCAATGGCGCAGCCGGGGAAAAAGATCATCCACGGTGCCGAGGGCAGATATGCCCGGTGCAGGCTTACCATGGATCCCCAGGTGGGCACCGGTGGCTGGATGCCGAGCCCCAGGAAGCTCAGGGCGGATTCGGCCAGAATGAAACCGCCTACTTTCAAGCTCGCGGCGACGATTGCCATGGGAATGCAGTGGGGCAGCATGTGGATAAAAAGAATTCGCGGGGGGGAGCACCCGACGGCCCTGGCCGCGTCTACGAAAACGCTTTCCTTGAGAGAATAGGCCATACCCCGGAAAAGACGGGCAAATGAGGCCCAGCCCACGGCACCGAGGGCGATAATGGTGGACAGCAGACCCGGCGGCAGAATCACCGAAATGCCGATGGCAAGCAAAAGGCTGGGGAAGGCCAGAAACAGGTCCGTCAGCATGGTAAAGCAGGCGTCGGTTTTGCCGCCGCAGTAGCCTGCGGCAAGGCCGGAGAGCAGGCCGACAATGAGGGAAAAAACCGTAGCGCTGATGCCGATGAGCAGTGAATAGCGGCTGCCGTATATAACGCGGCTCAGGATGTCGCGGCCGATTGTATCGGTGCCGCACCAGTGGCTAAGGCTCGGAGGCTGTTTAAGCTGGTCGAGATCTATGGCAAGGGGGTTGTACGGCGACAGCAGCGGCGCAAAAAGGGCGCACACAATCAGCAGTGCTATGATGCTACCCGATATGGCCAGCATTTTATTTTTTTTCATAAAAGTCTTTTTTTGTTAAAAAATGCCGTTTCTGCCGAGAATCAGAAAAGGCCCTACTCATCCAGGAGAAAGTAAATTTTTCATAAGACGCAAGCGTCTTCTCCTACTTTGTCTTGCCACCTGCGGTGACAAGAGCTACGCACTTTGCTTTTTATTTGCGACAAAGAGCTGCAAGCGGTCAATCCGGCGGATTGACTCAAAGTAGGCAAAAGAAAAGGCGCCCTGCAACTTGTCCCGCCGCTGGCGGGATGCCCTCGCTGCACAATTTCAGTCGGCGGGTCAACAAACTCGCCCGGCAAGCCGGGCTCAAACATGTCGACCCTTTTCCCTCCTGAAATTGCTGCACTCGGCTGCGTTGCAATGGGACTGAAAAAACCCGTAAATACTTCAAGGTATAAGCTCCTCGTAGTCACGGTTGCATGCATCTTAGCGGCCAACCTAATACCTTCCTCTCTACGGGAGGATGTTTGTGCTTTTACGCTTTTTTTGCCTTGTGCCTGATGCGTGGGTCGGCAATGCCGTACAGCAGGTCCACGGCAAGGTTGACCGCCACAAACAGCAGGGCGCCGATGAGCACGCAGCCCATAATAACGGGATAGTCCCTTCTGAAAATTCCTTCCACCGCATATCTGCCGATACCGTCCCAGCCGAAAATGGTTTCCGTCAGTATGGACCCGTTCAAGTAGCTTCCGAAGTCCAGCCCGATGAGTGTGATGACCGGAATAAGGGTATTCTTAAGAGCGTGCTTCCACAGAACGGCTTTGCCCGAGATGCCTTTTGCTTTGGCGGTTGTAATGAAAGGCTGCGAAAGGGCCTCTATCATGCCGGTCCGGGTTATGCGCGCCAGGTACGCAGCCGAGTTCAGCCCCAGGGTGCTGGCGGGCAGTACCAGAAAGAGGAGGCTGCCGTCACCCATGCCGGAGGGAGGCAGTATCTGCAGCTTGAACGCAAAGACATATATCAACAACAGGCCGACCCAAAAAACCGGAATGGATATTCCGCTGGTGCTCACGGCCAGACCCAGGCGGTCCCAAGCCGTGCCCTGTTTTGCCGCCATGAGAACGCCCAGCGATAATCCCAGCAGAGTTGAAAACAGCATAGCTGCGCAGGCCAGTTTAAGGGTGTTGGGCAGTTTTTCGGCCAGGGCTTCTTTTATGTTGCGGTTGGTGTAATATGAACGTCCAAGCTCTCCTTTACATAAGAGCTTTACATAACCTGCATATTGCACAAGCAGGGGTTTATCGGTACCCATGGACGTACGGATTCGTTCCAAAACGGCAGGGTCGGCCCGCTCCCCCGCCATTCCCTGCACCGGGTCGCCGGGTAAGGCCTGCAGGAGTAGAAACGTTATGAAGGTTATGCCTAAAAGTGTCGGAATAACCATCAATATTCTTTTGGTATAATAGCTCATGGTTTTGCAAAAATATCCGATACTACCTAGATTCGTAAACCGATACCGCTACCCAGTAATAATTTCCGGTATACGAAGATTATTACAAATTAAACAACTAAAATAATACTATATTATACAATAAAATAACATTTTTATTGACTATTTAGCAAAATAATTTTATTCTTTTTCCGGACGGTGCATTTTTCTTAATTCACATACTCTTGATGCGTGTCGGTGTAAACGGTAGTTTTTGATAGTGCCGGTTTATGAAAGACAAATAATTTCAGGGTGTTTCATGAGCTGCCCGATACCGGCGTGATTTTAAGAAGACAATAAACTATCATAACCAGTTATGGCAAGAGTTATTACCATATCGGGAGGAAAAGGCGGGGTCGGCAAAACAAACCTGAGTGTCAACCTTGCACTGGCTCTTTCCGACCGCGGATCCAAAGTATGCCTGTTTGATGCCGACCTGGGGCTGGCCAATGTCAATATCCTGCTGGGGCTCTATCCCGATTACGACCTCGAAGATGTCATCCTCAACAACAAAAGCATAGATGATATCCTGATCAAAAATTATAACGGGATCGATATCATACCGGGCAGTTCCGGTGTGGAGCGACTCGCCAATCTTGAGCGGGCCGATATCGAGCGGGTCATCGAATCGTTTTCTGAGCTGGAAGAGTACGACTATTTTATTTTCGATACATCATCGGGCATATCCAAAAGTGTTATATCATTCTGCCTGGCGGCGTCCGAAGTCGTCATGGTCATAACCACGGAGCCGACCTCCCTGACCGATGCGTATGCCCTGCTGAAAGTCCTTTGCTTCAACCATTATAAGGGCGTTGCCAAGATTGTCGTCAACCAGTGCAAGAACACAACGGTTGCCAGCCGCACCTACAACAAGCTTAAAGAGGTTGTGCACAAGTACCTGGCCATCGACATTGCTCCACTGGGTATTGTGGTGCAGGACAAAAAGCTTGCTGAATCCGTGCATAAACAAAAGCCGCTCGTGAAGATGTTTCCGGATACCAACGCGTCCCGGTGCATTCAGGTAATCGCCCAGCGGTTGATGGAAAACGAACCGGAAGATTTCAAACCGCTTCCCATCACCTCTTTCTGGAAAACCTTTCTTGATATCGCCCGCAATCCCATAAAATTTCCCGACAAGAACGAAACTCCCGAAACCCGGGAACAGCCCCTGCCCGATCTTGAACAAAGCAACAAGCCCAAACCGGCTTCGGCCAAACAACAGGAAACAAAAGATCTGGTGGTTACCGATACCGAGGGCGAGAGAACCGCAGGTGCCCCCGGTGCTGCAACGGACGCCACGGTTTCCCAGCCGTTGCTGGGTACGCTGCGGCCACCGGTTCTTGAACCGATGAGCGACATGGCCGGTGGCGGGGTCTTTGAGCGGATGGAGCTTTCAAACCTTCCCAGCCTGCCGAGCATTCTTTTGAAACTGATAGCGACCTGTAGTGATGAAGATGCCAGCATGAAGGACCTGGCACTCATTGTTGAAAAAGATCCCTCATTGTGCATGAAGATACTGCGGATGGTCAATTCGGTCTACTACAGCTTTTCGCAAAAGGTTCAAAATTTCAATCAGGCCCTGGCTTTGCTGGGAATTGATACGATCAGAAGCATTGCGGTCAGCGCGTCGGTGTATCAGGTGTTTGACGGTGTAAAAGACGACGTGCAGTTCAATTTGAAATATTTCTGGTGGCATTCCCTGACAACGGCGGTGCTTGCCAACCTTATCGCCAAGAAAATTTCCTATCCCATGCCGGAGGAAGCCTTTCTGTCCGGCATGTTGCATGATATCGGAAAACTGGTGCTGCTGAAAAATTACCCCGAAGAGTACGCGGAACTGCTGCAGAAAAAACCATCCTCCGCGAAGATTATTCATGAGGAGCAGCAACAGCTTGAGGTTACGCACTGCGAGACGGGGGCCTGGCTGATACGGCACTGGAACCTGCAGTCGTTCATCGCCGATGCAATCCTGTACCACCATGAACCGGCCCACCGAATCGTCAATGCCCTGCCGCTGGTAAAGATCATTTATGTCGCCAACGGGCTCTGTTCCGAAACCGCCGGCTCTAAAGACGACCGTTTCGCCATGGCGTTCGAAATACTCGATCTTGAACCCGAAGATATTGAAAAGCTGCTCCTTGAAGCGGAAGCCCAGGTTGATCAAATTGCAGAATCCCTGGATATAGACATTGAGCATCCGGAAGAGGGCGACACGGAAGACGACCGGGAAGCCCAGGCCTACCTGACCAGTCAGATCCGGGACATTTCTCTGCTGCAGGGCACCCTGCAGAGCTTTCTGCACGCCAGGGACGTCTGTTCGATTCTGCGCGTTGCCCAGGAGGGTTTGCAGCTTCTGTTTGATATCCGCCATACCCTGTTTTTCCTGTATGACGATCAGCACGACATGCTGTGCGGAAAAACCGCCGACAAACCGGCCAAGGGCGACCTGCTGGACGAGCTCAAGATTCCCTGCAAGGATGGAAAAAGTCTGATCGTTACTTCCCTGCAGCAGTCGCGTACCATAGATTCCTTTTCCCACCGCACCCAGCACGACCTGACCATTATCGATGAGCAGATTATTCGGCTGCTGGGTAGGGAGGGCATCATATGCCTGCCGATGATAGCCAGGAGTCAGTTTGTGGGCGCGCTTGTTATCGGCATGGACAAGGAGCGCCTGCCCTACATTACCAGCCAGATCAGGCTGATGACCATGTTTGCCAACCATGCGGCACTTGCCCTGGATGCCGAACTGGCCCGGCAGTCCCAGGCACGGCGTGTTCTGGAGGAGCGGCTGGCCGCGGCAACCGCCATAGCCAGAAAAGTGGCCCATGAGGTCAACAATCCTCTGAGCATTATCAAGAATTACCTGAAAATACTGGAATTGAACCTGACGGAGCAGGATATTCCCAGCGATGAAGTGTCCATTATTCATGATGAAATCAATCGGGTGGCGTCGATTGTCGATGAACTGTCCGATTTTTCCAAACCGAAGGCTGAGACCCCCGCCCCGGTTGATATCAACACCCTTGTGGCCGACCTGGCCAAGCTGACAACTGAATCGTTTATGCAGCGTGATATCCATCTGCACCTGGACCTGGATGCATCCCTGCCGCCGGTTGTAACCGGGAAGAACGGCCTGAAGCAGGTCTGTCTCAACCTGGTGAAAAATGCAGGCGAGGCCCTGAACGGGGGCGGAAACATTTATATTGAGACCAAAAACCGTGAAGATGCCGGTGAAGCTGAAATAGTTGTCCGGGATGACGGACCGGGTTTGTCGGACGTCATTAAGGAGCGGCTGTTTGAGCCCTATGCCAGCACCAAAGGGGAGTCCCATGCCGGGCTCGGGCTTGCGGTTGTCTACAGTATTGTGAAGGAGCTGCAGGGAACCATAACCTGTGATTCCACACCGGGAGCGGGAACAACATTTACCCTGTTGTTGCCCATTGCATGATCCTGAATGGGGGAATTGCTCATGGCGTCATATATACCTCGTATTCTGATCGTTGACGATGAACCGCAGATATGTGACAGCTTGAAAATTCTTCTGAAGCGACAGGGGTATGATATCCTCACCGCCAACAGCGGCAGGGAGGCGGTGGATTTGCTGGCCTCCAATACCTTCGATTTGCTTCTGCTTGATATGGTGATCCCGGACATGAACGGCTTCCAGATAATGGACCACGTCAACCGGAACAACCATGATGTCCTCACCATTGTTATCACCGGTAATGCCTCCATAGAGTCGGCCGTAACCGCACTGCGCAAAGGTGCTTATGATTATTTGAAAAAGCCCTTTGAATATGAAGAGCTTCTCAAGCGGGTCGGCAACGCACTGCAACAGAAAAAACTGGCCCGGGAAAAGAAGATTATTCGCGGCAAGCTTGAGCGCTCGGAGGAGCGGTATCAGTTCCTGGTGCAGAATTCTCCCGATGTTATTTACATCCTGGACAATGAAGGCTGTTTCACATTCGTTAATGTCACCGTTGAGCGGCTCCTGGGTTATGATCCGGACCAGCTCATCGGCAAGCCGTTTTCGGTAATCGTTCACGAAGAAAGCCAGGACCGGCTGGCAAGCCTGAACAACGGTACTCATGCCCGGGATTCCGCTCCCGATACACAGGTAGAGCTCAAGCTGAAGCTCTACGACGACAGAAACCTGTTCAAACTGTTTGAAATCGAACAGTCTTCCATGGAGTTCAGTACAACCGTTGAGGGCGAAAAGGTGTTCGGAACCTATGGTGTTGCCCGTGATATTACCTACCGCAAGCAACTGGAGGAACAACTGCAGCAGGCTAAAAAGATGGAGGCCATCGGCACTCTTGCCGGCGGTATCGCCCACGACTTCAATAATATCCTGATGGGGGTTATGGGGTACACGTCCCTGATGCTTTCGGAGATCAAACAGGATGATCCCTATTATTCGAAACTGCAGAGCATAGAACAGCATGTGCGCAGCGGGGCCAACCTGACCAAGCAGTTGCTGGGCTTTGCCCGGGGGCGTAAATATGATGTCAAGCCGGTGGATATACATGTTGTTATCGACCGTACCGCCAATATGTTCGGGCGGACGAAAAAGGAAATTGTTCTAGAGAATGACTATCAGGAAGATGTCTGGACGGTTGAACTCGACGAAGGCCAGATGGAACAGGTGTTGTTTAACTTTTATGTTAATGCCTGGCAGGCCATGCCGGACGGCGGCACCCTCACGATA
>JANQGV010000255.1 GCA_028282925.1 Thermodesulfobacteriota bacterium | reverse complement strand
AATCGTGCAGCGAGGGCAATCCCGACATTGGTCGGGATCAAGTTGCAGGGCGCCTTTTCTTTTCCCCCTTTTCTTTGGGGCGAACAAAGAAAAGGGGTTGAAGACGCGAAGCGTCTTATAAATATATTCTGATCCGTAGTTCCTCTCTGGGTTTAAAGCCAAAGACGGTTGTTTCATTTAATATATTAATTCCATGAACATTCTTCTCTTCCAGCCCCCTATACGCGACTTCTATCAGACCGCTATCCGCACACAGCCCCTCGGCCTGGCCTATCTTGCCGCCTCGCTACGCCGGGAGGGTCACGAGGCCGGAATTCTTGACTGCCAGGTTCCCGGCCGCAGGAACAGACTGCCTCTGCCCGAGCGGTTTTCCTACATGCGGCACTTTTATACCGACGGAGACCTGAGCCCGTTCAAACTCTACAGCACCTATTATCACTTCGGCCTCTCCGAACAAGAAATTATGGACAGCATCAGGCAAGCCGCACCCGACGCAGTGGGTATTTCTTGCCAGTTTACCCCCTACATCAACGACTCACTGGCAATTGCCTCCCTGGCAAAAGCAATACTTCCCGGCGTTCCCGTTATCATGGGCGGCGCCCATGCCAGCGTTTTGCCCCAAAGCCTTTTGCGGCACCCCGATGTAGACTATGTTGTGCTGGGCGAAGGCGAGGAAACCCTGCCCCGGATTCTCTCTGCCGTTACCGCTGGTACCGGCTTCGGCGATATCCCGGGAATCGGGTTCAAAGACAGCACCGATGTGCGCATCAATCCCCGGCAAACCTTTATCGACGATCTGGATGACCTGCCCTGGCCCGCCCGCGACCTGCTCGACACCACTCGGTACACCATCGGCGGCACACCCTACACCATGCTGATTACCAGTAGGGGCTGTCCCCAGAACTGTTCCTACTGTTCGGTTGCCGGCATCATGGGCAAAGCTTTCCGGCCCCGCTCGGCAGAAAACATTATTGCTGAAATCAGGCATTGCCACGATGAGCACGGTATTTCAATTTTCGATATTGAAGACGACAATTTTACCCTGGACACCGGTCGGGCTCTTAAAGTGCTTGGCGGCATTATTGACGAATTCGGTGAAAACGCGATACAGCTCTATGCCATGAACGGCCTTTCCCTGATCGCGCTGAACAGCGACCTTCTGCAAAAAATGAAAAAGGCCGGGTTCCAAAAACTTGATCTGGCCCTCGGCAGTTCTTCGGCCTCCATCAACACCGGCATGAAGCGCCCGGCCGATCCCCGCAAGAGCGATGCCATGCTGCAGCAGGTTGCCGGCCACCGGTTTCCGGCAACCACTTATATAATACTCGGCATTCCCGGCCACACCCTTGAAAACATGCTGGACTGCATTGTCTACCTCACCCCCCGGGCCACCATGCTTGGCCCCAGCATCTTTTATCCCAGCCCCGGCACCGAACTGTACAACAGGCTTTTCAGTTCCGGCGACATACCGTCGGCCGACTTTTTATCGGAGTTGCGCTCCAGCCTGTTTCCCATTGAGACACCGGAATTTTCCCGACTCGATCTTGTTACCCTGCTCAGGCTGGTGCGCTGGATCAACTACTGCAAGCGCGACCTTGCTCAGCATAACCGGCAGGAAATTTCATTTGAGCAGCTTTCCTCCACCGCTTTTGACCAGTGGTGGCCGGGCGACGTGCTGCACAAAAAGCCCACCCCGGAAAAGCCCCTTTTCCTTTCCCGGACCTCGCCGCTTACCATTCATGAGGCGGGCCAGGCGCTCACAGCGTTTCTGCTGCAGTGGCAGGGCTTCTACGGCATACAGCGAATCAGCCAGCCCAATAAAGATCTTTACACATACCGGATTTTTCCGTATAACACTTCATCCAGGGTTATGCAGATGCTCAGCAACTGCGCAGAATCGTTGCATATAGCTGCCGCGGCAGTTCAGAAACCTGCCCGACCCTTTCAAACATCCAGCGCGGAGCATTAGTCATGTATGTGGTTGAACCTGTACTGAATCGGTTTTACAGAAAAAAAATGCGGTCGGTCCTTACCTTTGATACCGGCTCTTTTTCCATTCCGCCCTGCAAAGCAGGCGCGCCGGGCGACTACCTTCTGTATGTCCATATTCCTTTTTGCGAAACATTGTGTCCCTACTGCTCGTTTCACCGGTATGTCTACGATGAGGGACAGGCCAACGCCTATTTTGCCACTTTGTGGCAGGAATTGCAGATGTATAAAGACATCGGCTACGATTTCACCGGCATGTACATCGGAGGCGGCACCCCCACCATCAACATGAACCACCTGCTGCAAACACTTGAAAAAGCCCGATCCACCTTCAGCCTGCGCGAAATTTCTCTTGAGACGAACCCTAACTACCTCATCCCGGAAACCCTGAACACCTTGAAAGAGGCCGGGGTAAACCGGCTCAGTGTCGGCGTACAGACATTTGACGATGCCCTGTTACAGGAGATCGGCCGTTTCGAAAAATACGGCAGCGGCCGCGAAATCCAGGACAAGCTGCGCAGTGCTATCGGCGCTTTCGACACCCTTAACGTGGACCTGATATTCAACATTCCCCTGCAAACGCCTGAATCGTTCCGGTGCGACCTGGACGTGATCGGCGATTTGCTGCCGGAGCAGGTCACCTTTTATCCTCTGATGGCATCCCCCAATGTCGAAGCCACCCTGCGCGAGCGCCTGGGCGCCATGGACTTCCGCAAGGAAAAACAGATGTACGGCATGCTGCTGGACCGCATGCGCGACAACTATACCGGCTCGACGGCCTGGTGCTTTTCACGCAAAACCTCCATGATCGACGAGTATATCATTGCCTACGACCACTACGTGGGGGCCGGCAGTGGTGCCTTCGGGTATTTTAACGATGCCATTTACATCAACACGTTTTCACTTGATGAATATATTGAAAAAATCCGCAGACGGGAGTTTCCTGTGACTCGTGTTAAAAAATTCACCCACCAGGAAACGCTCTACTATTTTTTCCTGATGAAGCTGTTCGGCCTGTCCATGAACAAAAACGATTTTATACAAAAGTTCGGCGTTTCCTGCCGCAAGGCCCTGCGGCTTGAGATGCTGCTGCTGAAGCTCGCCGGTGCACTCCGTGAAAACGACACCACCCTTGAGCTTACAGACCGTGGTCGGTACTACTGGGTAATGGCCATGCGGGAGTTTTTTATCGCGGTCGACACCATGCGGGACCACTGCCGCATGCTTGCCGACACCCGTGACGGATCAGATGGTACAGAAGGATAGAGAGCCGACTAAAACTATTTGTTTTTCAACCAAACCAGATATGTACACTGCTGGAAATATAAGCTTGCACTTTTGATATCCAACGGGCTTTACAAATTTCCATTGCAACGCAGCCGAGTGCAATGATTTCAGGAGGAGGGAAGGCTTCGGCCGTGAGCTCAGCCGAACGGGTCGACATGTCTGAGCCCCGCTTTTCAGGGGCGAGTTTGTTGACCCGCCGACTGAAAGCGTGCCGGTGATTAATCCTGATTGAGACTAACGGGAATTTCAAGGCTGTTGGAAAATGTTCAGATACAAGGCGCGCGAAGTCTTGAGGAATGAGGCGCTTTAGTTCCAAATCAAGCGAGGATTCGTCGCGAGGGTGCTGAAGGGCTCGGAGATTCAGGCTGCACAAACCGGAAGCCGAAGAATCGTACTTGCAAGTACGTTGATGAGGCTGGAGGGAGTACAACCTGTAGATTCGGGCGGTTCAGCGTCCGCAGCAGAATTCTTCGTTAGGTTTGGAACTACTAGTACGTCGCAGTGACGAAGGATGAGCGCAACACAGTAGATGGATGTTTTCCAGCAGCCTCCCTAGAAATCTCCCATATCCTCATCATCAAACGGAATAATTTCTTCCGCCTTTATTTCCTTTGCGCCTGCCGCAGGGGCAGCGCCTAGAGCCGCCGTGGCAGGTTTGGCTTTGGCGGGAGGCGGCGTATCCTGTTTGTGCTGCACCCTGTCGAGCTGCTGGTGGGCCCTTATTTCCGCTTCGGTTTCAACGTCCTTAATCTCTTTGCCGGTTACCAGCAGACCCAGCTCGCGCACCAGCGATTTCATGCTGAACGCCTGGGCGGTCAGTTCTTCGCTGGCCGAGGCCGACTCTTCCGAACTGGCGGAGTTCTGCTGCACTATCTGGTCCATTGACGACACGGCCCGGTTTATCTGGTCGATTCCCTGAGCCTGCTCTTTACTGGCTGCCGTAATCTCGCCCACAAGGCTGCCGACTTTTTCTACGCTTTCAAGGATAATCCTCAACACTTCATCGGCTTCGGTTGCCTGCTTGCTGCCTTCTTCGGTCCGGGAGCGGCTTTCAGTGATAAGCGAGCTGGTGGTCCGGGCCTGCTCCGATGCCCGCTGGGCAAGGTTGCGCACCTCTTCGGCTACCACCGCAAAGCCCTTGCCCGCCTCGCCGGCCCGGGCCGCTTCAACCGCCGCGTTGAGCGCCAACAGGTTCGTTTGAAACGCAATCTCCTCGATCCCCTTGGCAACTTTGGCCACTTCCTGGCTGCTTTCATTTATGCCGTCCATCACATGCACCAGCTTGTGCATGGAATCGGCTCCGTTGGTTGCCGCTCCACGCGCGTCATCGGATAAATTGTTCGCTTGCTGGGAGTTGTCAGCATTGTGATTTGCCATGGAGGCCAGCTCCTCCAGCGAGGCCGATGTTTCTTCAATTGAAGACGCCTGGGATGAGGCACCATGTGCAAGGTGCTGGCTCGACTCTGAAATCTGGCTTGCTGCGCCCGACACCTGCCGCGCCACCGAATTCAGCGACTCGGTAATGTTCTTGATCGGCTTGCACACCAGTGCCGCCACCCAGATAATAACCACAACGGCAACCACCAGCACGAGCAGCGTCATCAGGATATTGACCCAGAGCAGCTTGCTCACCGGTGCCAGCATTTCGTCCATGCTGGCCACGGCCGCTACGGTCCAACCCAGGTCTTTGTCCTTTTTAAAGGCGCACATCCGCTTGGAGCCCTCCGCCTTATATTCGATATAGCCGGATTCCTGCTGTATCATTTCTTTACCGAACTCAAGGTTCTTCATGTTCAGCTTCAGAATTTTGTCTTTAGACGGGTGCGACACCACTACCCCGTTCTGATTAAATATATAGACATATCCCTTTTCACCTATTTTCACCGGCTCTACAAACTTTTTGGTAAAATAGGGCAGGTCAACCATTCCAAACAGCACGCCGGTAACTTCCATCCGGTCGCCGCTCTTCACCCCGATCGGCGCAGCGATAACAAACACAGGGGTGCCGGTTTTTTTATTCACCCGAACGTCCGAGATAACCACCGTGCCCTTGGCGGCCCCTTTGAAAAAATCCTGGTCCTTAACGTTCTCCCTGCCCATTGCTTCAAAGGTAACCTTCTCCATCTCGGTGGATGCCAGTATATTCCCGCCAGTGCTTGCAAGTGCAATCTCTGCAAAATAGGGATGCGCCTTTTTATACGTCTTAAAGTTATCAAGCACTTCCCGCATCATAAACAGGCTGCCGCTATCTTCCTGTTCTCCCGCCAGGTCGACTGCGGTAATAAGTGACGACTGGTTCGACCACAGCACCACGTCCTGTTTGCGGTTGTCTACCCACGACACAATATATTCATGCGTTGACCCTACATTTTGCTGAAGCTGTTCTATGGTGGCATTAATAATGGTGTTGCTGGAATTGAAGTGTGAAATCCCCGCCGTAAGAGAGGTGCCGGCAAAGATAAGCAACATTGTCGGAAACAAAAACTTCTCCCTGATACCTAATTTCATATTCTTACTCCACTAGAATAATTCATAAGCCCCAACTATTATTGATTGTTAACTGTTTACAAAGGAGAGATAATACGTTAAATACGTATTATTATTTAGTTAATATCGACTCTAATACCGCCAGACTTTAGTAGATTTCGTGTTGAAAAACCAGGGTTTCCCTCACGTAGGGCGCTTCCGTACTCGTCTGTAATCAAAATTACCTATATGAAAAACTAAAAACCCTGTGCCGAGGAGGTCAGGGCGGAAATCGCCACTCGATATCCAAGCTCTCCAGGCGCTGGAATTCAACGATTCGGTCCTGCTCGTAGCCTTGAAATTCACGCGAAACTTCCGCCTTGCAAATGTCGATGCTCAGCGTTCCGCCATGACGACGTGCGATTATCCGTGGAAGCGTCAACGCGTAAATTCCGCGTCCTTCAAGATCGTCCACGATTTTAGATGCAACCTTTACCTGCGGTGTTGCGAAATGAAAGCAGACATGCCCGTCAATTGATTCCAGAGAAAGGATGTACCCTTCGCCGTCGTTTACCGGCCCCGCATTGTTCAAGACAAACAGGATAATGCGCTCCAGCCCCGCTTCAACCCACGCCCTGTCGCCGTTGAAGGTGTAGTCTTCCGTGGGCTTTTCAATTGAAAGCAGCTCTTTTTTATCATGCCGGATTTTGTCTAAAACAGTTCCGGCAATACGCATCGCCGAACAGCTGTTAAGCGCCATGGCCGACGACTCAAACACCACGAAAAGCTCTGCCTCAGTACGAATCGTGTCAAGCTCCGCAATATAATCATTCAGGCGGTGTACTTCCTTGGCGATTTCAGGTGGAAATGCGTCGGATTGGGCTCCGGAAAGCAGCACATCCAGGGTTTTCCTGGTCGGCTCCTTAAGCTGCTCCATTTCAAGCAACGTATTGAGAAAAAGCCCCGACAGCTCCGAAAGATTTGTACTGAAATCAGGCGGAATATCGTCCGATTTACGGATCATCTGCGTAAATCCCGGTATTTTCTTCATTAATAGCTTATTGTCTGTCATCGTTCATTCCTGCATATATTTTTATGTATACACATATATATCGTCATAAAAAGCAACGTTTATAACGGTTTTTTGTTCTTTTTTTCCACTTGAGTACAATCCATGCCCCAGGTGCTTAAAAAAAGAAAATAACATCGGGCACTTGACAAAACTGAAGGAGTTCTTAATTTTAACTAATAAAAAAACAGCCGGGAGACTACAACAACCAACGCGCAGCAGATCAAGGAGGCCGGAAGTAGTGGCAACAACCAAATCAAAAAATACTCAACAGCAGGATATTGAAGATATTGTAGAAATACACTCGACTATGGAGGAGGAAAGCCCTCAGGAAGAACCCGAAAAGGAGCACATTGAGCATAAGGCCAAAGGTAAAAAAGAGCACGCCCCCTCTAAAAAGAAGCTCGCCGAAAAACTGGAGACCGCCGAGCAGGAAAAAGAAAAAGCCCAGGACAGCCTGCTCCGCACCATGGCCGAGTTCGACAACTATAAAAAACGGGTCACCCGCGAGAAAGAGCGCTTAATAAAATTCGGGACCGAGAAACTGGCCCTTGAACTGCTTCCGGTTATCGACAATTTCGAGCGCGCCCTGGAGCAGGCCCAGGAAACCCAGGAGTCCGGAGCGGTTATTGAGGGTGTGGAAATGATCTTCAAGCAGCTTCTGGGAGTTCTCGAGAAATTTCACATCCAGGGATTCGATTCGGTAGGCGAGCAGTTCAACCCCGAAAAGCATGAGGCCATGGCCCAGCAGGAACACGACGAGTATGAAGAAAACGTAATCGTTGCCGAATTCCAGAGAGGCTACATGCTCCACGACCATCTCCTCCGGCCCGCACGGGTCATCGTATCCAAAGGCCCCGCCGAATCCAAAGAAGAAGACGAAGAAGAATAGTATTCATTTCTAATCGACATTAAGCTCATGGGATGATGATCGTGGCGCTGATGATATTATTCAAGATATTCGAACTTCCCGCTATTCTCGTAAGAAAGTCTTGACGATTTTGATACGATGATAGCTGCAACTGCACTTTCCTACAATCTAATCCTTATCACAAATAACACCCGTCATATGAATAGAATACCTGATTTACAAATAGATAATTGGCTGCAAAAAACCACACCATATTTTCATCCCCTACTTCTTAAATCAAACTGCAACCATTATGAAAACACTGCGGCAACTGCTTCTATGGCTACAGAACCGGTGCAACATTATCATGCTGCTCACCGCACAAAACATTGCCATGCGGCAACAGTTGATTATACTGCAGCGCGGGAACAACAAACCTTCCATCAAAAACCGTGATCGTTTGTTCTGGATGGCGTTTGCAAAACTGTTCATAGGCTGGCGCGACTGCCTGTTCATCATAAAACCTGAAACCGTTGTTTCCTGGCACCGTAAAGGATTTAAACAGTTTTGGCGCTGGAAGAGCAGAACAGCACACAGGGGACGGCCCCGCATCAGCAGGAAAGTACGCCTGCTGGTTCGAAACAAACACTGCCTGGGGGGCGCCACGGATTCACGGTGAGCTTTTAAAACTTGGCATTGAAATATCAGAACGAACCATCTCACGCCTTATTAAACGCTACTGCCCGAAATCTCCATCACAAACCTGGAAAACCTTTATCAAAAACCACATGCACAACACCGCTTCTATCGACTTTTTCACCATACCTACCATAACGTTTAAGATTCTCTACGTTATGATAATTCTCAGCCACGACTGCCGCCGCATGCTCCACTTCAATGTCACCCGACATCCCACTGCACACTGGGCAAGCCGCCAGGCTATTGAGGCGTTTCCCTATGACACCGCACCAAAGTATATTGTCCGCGATCGCGACGGCATCTATGGCAGCCTGTTTTCCGACCGGATAAAGAGTATGGGAATCGACGAGATTATCACCTCCTACAAAAGCCCCTGGCAAAATGGCTACTGTGAACGGCTCATCGGCAGTACCAGGAGAGAATGCCTCGACCATGTTATCGTACTTGGTAAAAACCATCTCAGGCGGGTATTAAGAGAATACTTCTCATACTACAATAACGACCGCACCCATTTGGGGTTAAAGAAGGGTAGTGTCAAGAATCTTTCGCTTTTTTTCTGGCAGCGTCCTTCCTGGTCATCAGCCAGCCGTATCCTGAGTCAGCCTGTCTTCCAGTTCCTGCTCAAG
>JANQGV010000150.1 GCA_028282925.1 Thermodesulfobacteriota bacterium | reverse complement strand
GCCTCCCAGGCCATCCAGTTCCTGCTTGGTTCACTCAAGGGTATGCTGGGCGCCAAGAGTGCCGGCGCATCCGTATGTCTGCTGGGACCGGCCTACGACCTGCTGGGACCGCAGTTCTTTAACGTGCATCTGCTGGTTAAAGCAATGAAGAGAGAGTTCGACCCTGAAAACATTTCCAACCCGCCGTATGCAACTACACCGGATGTTATCGATCCGGAACAGCTGGCTGAAATGACCAAGGTTCTTTAATGCTAATAATTAAGTAAGTATACTTACTACTTGATGAAAGGAATATACAATGGCTGAAGCTCCTGATATTCAGAAAGAAGAGAACACCGACGGCACCATTGAAAAAATGATGCAGATGAAGCCGTTCAGGCACTTTGACAGTCACGGCCATGCCGGACTGGAAAAAGAAGGTATTGCCGATCGTCCGGGTTGTATCGATTTCTGGTGCGGCAATTCCGTTGTTGCCAGAACCATGATGGGCGCCCGGGCCATGCTGGGCGACCCCAATCCGTTCAGCGTGATTACCAAAGCGGAAGAGTGCCCTGAGCTGTCTGCGGCAGTATTTGTAAAGAGCATGGATGAGGCAAACATCGAAGGTATGTGTTTGCAGAGCATTCACGGCGTTACCGATCCCTTCCCGGGATATCCCGACGGATGGAAATGGTATGTGCCCAATGAATACACTAAAAAAGCCTTCATAGACGCGTATCCCGGCCGTTTTACCGCAGTAGGCGGTGTGCATGCCCGCTACGGTGCAGAGGCCGCGGTTGAAATGGTCATTTCCGCCCATGAATGCGGTTTCCCCGGAATCAAGTTCCATACCGCTACCGCCGGCTACCCGAACCAGAAGGAAATGTACCCGGCCTATGAAAAACTTGTTGAGTTGGGAATGCACGCACAGTTTCATACCGGCTGCGAAGAGCTGCCCGGTACGCGTACCAAGTACCAGAACCCTGAGCATCTCGATGACGTCGGCATGGATTTCCCCGACCTGAAGATCCTGCAACTCCACTGCGGTATCTTCAACAACATGGAGATGGGTCTCTGGAACGTAATGAAACATGAAAACATGTACACCGATATCGTTATCCCGGTGCCGACCTTGATGCGTTTCCGTCAGTACTTTGATATGGAGCATATCCGCTTCCTGGAATTCTTCATGCCCGACAAAGTATTCTACGGAACCGACTACCCGATGACTCTGCCGTTCTACAAGGCAATGCTGGACAACATCATGCTGATGCCGATCAGCCAGGAGTTCAAACATAAACTGACGGGTGACAACTTCAGGAAGTTCGTCAACTGGGAAAGCAAGGAATAGATGCATATAATTGATCTGAACGGGAATTGCGGTCGCAGAGTGGAAGTGCACATGGACTGTTCCGGAAGAACAGCAGTATAACATGTATACAAAGGGTGTTCGCGCTCGCAGGTGCGAACACCCTTTTTTATGGACCGTACAGCTCGTTCACATAGAGGCTATAACTCATTATTAATTAACAAAGGGGGTTGTAACGATGGATGCAATTTTACGGAAATGGGAATCTGCCATGCAGACAGACCCTGGTTTGCAAGACAGGCTGCAACGGCTGAATCCCGCAGGATATCCTGCTACCAAACGCGGTGATCTGCTTGCCCTGAAAGTCAAGAGCGAAAAGAAGCCGGTTGTGGTGAGTTGGGATGGGAAAAGCATTATGGTCGAGCGCCGACAGCCTAAAAATCCTTTTCTGGCCTGGTCGATCGAAGGCAAGAAGTTTAAAGAGATTTTTCTGTCCGGCAAGTTCCCGCCTGTTCTGGTTGCCATGAACAACGACCAGAAGAGCATTAAAGCAAAAGCCGACCATCACAACGGCTCAATCGTATTGAGCTGCATGGTCATGCTTCAGGACTGTACGGAAGGAGGTGGGAAGAAATGAGAAACCTTTTTAGTGATTGTGAACCGGCAAAAGTGGTAACTCCCACCAGCGCCGAAGAGGTACAGGCAATAATAAAAAAAGCCAACAAGAGCAAAACACCTTTGGTGCCGGTAAGCACCGGGGCCAACATGCAAGGCCTCGATATCCCTTCGGTTGAAGGTGCAACCGTTGTTGACCTTTCCCAGATGAAGGGTATCTACTATGACTCACTGAACCGGAACGCAGTCGTCGAGCCCGGTGTGACTTTTGAAGAACTTGAAAAGTATTGCAAAAAAAACGGTCTGAGAACACTTACCGCAATCGACGTGCCGAAAACGGCCTCTGTTCTTTCCACCTGCTTGGAAATGATGCCGCTGTACGGCTGGCCGAAATACCATCCGTGGGAAATGCTTACCATGGAAGGGTACCGCGGTGACGGACACCGTTTTGCAACCGGCCAGATGGCAATGCACCAGGACCGTCCCGACAAGTATTCCTGGGGCGCTTCGTTTGCCCAGGTTGCCCGCCTGTTCTGCATGGCCCAGGGAACGCTTGGCATCATTACCAAGGTTGCCGTTACACTGAAAACCGATATGAAAAAGCAGCAGGTTCTGTATTTTCCCTGCAAGAACATCAACCAGGCAACCACAGCCCTTAAGGCTTTCCTGGCCAATGAAGAGCCGCATGAAATCTTCGCCGTAAATAAGAAATACCTGGCGGAACTGCTGGAAGTGAAACCGTCGGCCGGCATGGCCCCGTGGACCGTTATCATCGTTAACCGCGGTGCCGACAAGGCCGAGATCGATTTCAAACGCAAAGACGCTGCCGCAGTTGCCAAGGCTCTCAAGGGTGCAATCAAGACCAGCATCAAAGGCGCCCCGAAAGCGTCTGAAAAGATCCTGGCCGAAATCAAGGCCCCGACCGGCGCTGCTCTGCATGCAAACAACAACCAGTGGGCTCCTATTGCAACCATCAGCACAGCCAAACAGATTCAAAAGTGTGCAGGCCTCGTGCCCAAGAGTTCAGGTGCCATCATAATGCCGTTGCAGGCCGGCGGCTGTTTTTACTACCAGCCCGATCTTCGCTTCAAAGAAAGCGAAATCGACAAGACGCGCAAGGTGTACACCGATATCTGTAAAAAGATGATCAAGGAAGGTGTGCTCTTTCCCCGTCCGTCAGCACTGATTGCCAAGGATGTTGTTAAACAGAATCCGGCAAACTTTAAACTGTTACGGTCTCTCAAGCAGGCCATTGATCCTAATAACATTATGAACCCCGGCAAGCTCGGGCTCTAAAAGGAGGTGGTAGCCTTGACTAAAGAAGAACTGCTCGAAAAAGCGTTATGTTGTAATAGATGCGGAACGTGCCGCGGTGTGGTCCAGGATGCTATTCCTGATATAGCATTTGCAACCCAGTGCCCCAGCGGTATGACCATGTTTGGTGCCTACGAACCTTCGGGTCTTATGTATCTGGCCCGCGGGATTGCGCAGGGTGACCTCAAATGGAACGAAGACCTTGCCAAGGTTCTTTATGCATGTACGTTATGCGGTTACTGCGATGATTTCTGCCAGAGAGGATACCGCCACACCCCCGGGATCGAGATCCTGGAGGAGCTGCGCCGGATCATCCCCGATCGTCTGAAACCCAGGGCAATCAAGCAGGCCGTCAAAACGCTTCAGATTCCCGCGAATCAGAAGCTTTCGGTGCTTGAGAAATACGGTGTGAGCGATGTTGCAGGTAAAGCCAATACCATTATTTTCGGCGACAATACCCTGCTGTCCAACGCTCCCAAACTGAACGAAATCGGTTTTATTATCCAGAAGAGCGGTAAGAAAGTCAGCTGTTTTATCAGCGACCCGCTGCCCCCGGTAAGCACGGCCCTGATCAACGGCGGTTGTGAAAAAGAACTGAATGCCGCCATGAAAGAAATTGATGCCCGTATTGAAGAGCACGGCGTCAAAAAAGTAATCGTTTATAATCCGGAAAGCCTGTCTGTTCTGCAGAAATGCAGCCAGAGCGATGCTCAATTCGTATCCATTACGCGTTTTGAGGCCGATTTGCTGAAAAGCAAAAAGGCCAAAAAGGTAAAACTGCCTGCGGTTACGTATCAGGATCCCTGCCATCTCGGCCGTTATTCCAAGGAATACGCCGCACCGCGTGAAATCATGAAAAAGCTCGGTCTGAACGTTATCGAGATGTGGCGTACCGGCAATAACTCACTGTGCTGTGGTGCCGGCGGCGGCGTTCTGACAAACAGGTCCGACCTTGCCAAGCGCTATGCCCAGAACCGCTGGCACGAAGCCAAAGCAACTGGAGCAAAGGTAATGATTACCGCCTGTCCGTTCTGCAATGCAAATCTGCGGCAGGATAAACCCCGGGATATCAAGGTGGTTGATATTACCTCACTCGTTGCCCAGGCCCTGGGGTATACCGGAAAGGAGGCCCGCTAATGAAGAAAAGTGATCTGCTTAAAAAACTTAAAAGAATTGTCGGTTCAGAGTGGGTCCGTGAAGACGATCTGACCAAATTCCACTTTGGTGCTGATGTTTTGACCCACTTCGGTCAGGGTGCGCTGTATCCGGAAAATCATCCTCTGATGGTTGTTTTTCCGGAAACCAACAAACATATCCAGGCAGTAGTTAAACTTGCCGAACAAAACAAGATTCCCCTGTACGCCATCGGCGGTGGTACGGTTCTGCTGATCGGATCTATCCCCGGCAAACCAGACGTTGGTATTACCTTTGATTTCCATCGCATGCAGAAGGTCACCATCGATGAAGATCGCCTGGTCGTAAAAGTACAGCCCGGCTGTACTGGTCTGCAAGTAAGCCAGATGGTTCGTGAGCTGGATATGGGATATCGTCCGTATTTCGGTGGTAGCCCCGGAACATCGCTGTTCGTGCCGTACCAGGTATTTACCGGACAGAACAAAATGGCCGGTTATCTCGACGGTATGGGTATCAACTGCGTTGCCGGTATGGAAATGGTTCTGCCGAGTGGTGAAATCATTCGCACCGGTTCCATGGCCGTTGACGATGAGTCTCCGGCATGGCCCCACGGTCCCGGACCGGCACTTACCTATCTGCCGTATTTTTCAAATGCCGGGTATGGTATTGTGACTGAGATGGAATTCCGTCTGTTCAAGACCCCTGAAGAAGTCGGTTCCCTGTGGGTCACCTTTGCCACGCTGAAAGAGGCCTGCGATGCAATGAACGCCGTTATCAAGAGCGAATACGCATGCGGCGCAACGGTAATGGGTCCCGGATGCTGGACTCATGCCCTGTACTCCAGCCAGCACTGGCAGGAAGGTGCTCACTTTGTGAAAGCCACCCAGGACATCAACCTTATCGGTATGGGTTTCCGGGGAACTAAAGCAAAAGTAGAGTACGAACGTAATGCCTGTATCAAAATGCTGAAGAAATTCGGCGGTACTCCAATGCCTGACTGGATGGTATCAATTCTTGATGGGCACGAAGCAAATGCAGCCGGATGGCAGCAGTGTAACAGTCCCAAGATTTGCGGTACCTTCAATGGTGAATCAAATTCAGGCGGTATCTTTGTTTCCGGCGGTGTGTTCGACACCATGGAAAAACTGGAAGAGTACATGGAACGCGGAATGAACGATTATCAGGATGTTTGCCGTAAGAACAAAGAGTTCCTGAATCATCCGCATCCCATCATTCGCCTGTATGCAAGCTGCGGTCAGACGTACCTCTCAATGGGTGGTCACGCCAATGCCGCCGGCGAAGTTATCTTCGTGCTCGACTTTGCCAGCCGCCAGTTCCTCCCGATGATTGGTGAGATCAAGGCTAAATTCGGTGAGTTGGCTGAAGAGCTTGGTATGGCGCCTCTGGGCGTAGGCCGTGATGCACGTACCTGGACCGAATGTCCTGATCACTTTGCCGTAGCAAAAATGATCAAGAACGTTGTGGATCCCAAGGATTTTATGGCACCGGGTGTTGCATTCCCGATGGAATAGATCCTTGTATTGATGTAAAAGTAAAAGCCCCCTGGTATCAACCAGGGGGCTTTTTTTGTGCAATTGTAATGAGATGCAGGTTATCCGCCTGCAACCGTTGTTAAAACTGATTCACTGTAGAGCAGCCTTCGAACTATCATAAGCGTTCCCTTGAGAAGCACGCCGCCCTGTTCCTCCAGGCCTTTCAGTGCCGAATCGACAGAGGCCGTGGCTTCCGCGTCAAGTTTCATTGGAGTTCCAGCCTGCAGTGCGTTCAACCGTGGCAGAAGCGCTTCAATGCTTATCGCTACGGCGTCTTTCAATGCCTGATCGGCCTGCAGAATAGCGATTATTTCATCGGTGTGCCGGTAGTAGAGCCTGGTCATCGTCGAACCAAGGGGTGTTTTTGCAAGCACGTTGTCCCGGAAAGAGCGTAACCCGGTAAGGGTATCCTCAGAGTCGACACGTCCGGCAAGGGCATATTCAGCCTGGCAGGTCTGTGTTGAAACGGGTGTGGTTACGGTTATAACATTCTCTTGGGTGCATTCATAGCCGTCGATGGTGAGAACAACCGTATAGGAACCCGGCTCGGTATAGGTGTGGCTGGGGTTTTGCTCATAGCTCTTTGAGCCGTCGCCGAAATCCCAGAGGTAGCTGCTTGTGGATTCAACTGAGGCATCCTGGAACTGAACGGTCAGGGGTGCCGTGCCGCCGGCAGTGCTCACGCTGAAGTCTGCCTCGTAGCAGCCGCCGGTTTCCTGCACATTTTCCGATTCATAGAGGATCGATTCAATTGCCTGGGGAGTACAGCCCGGGCCGAATCCCTGGGCACTGAAGGCGTAGTCGAGCTCACCCTCAAACCCGGTTACTTTAAGCGTTACAGTATGACTTCCGGCCCTTTTGGGAGAACAGTAGCCCAGTACATAATATTTGGTGCTTGCCCGTTTAATCCTTTCGGCAATGTCCCGGAAAGAGGCATCAAGGTCGGTCACATCGTCAGACCATACAAAGCTGTCTTTGCCGAGATCAGACAGGTGCTTTTCTTCTATTTCACCACCCAAGCCAATGGCAAAGCAGGCATGATCCGAGGTTTGCACGGCGCTTACCGCCGCACTATCAGATACCCGGGCGGCCCGGTCGGTACCGTCGGTAAATACCACCAGAGAACCGGTGAAGAGTGATTCAGAGTCGATGCTTTGACGACGGTCGTCAAGGACGGAAAGGCCTTTTTTAACGGCACCGTTCAGGTTTGTGGATTTATCATAGGCTGCATCAGCGGTGATTGTTTCATAGGAAAGGGCGTCTATAGCGGCATTGAGATCATCGATATTCTTTGTGTAGGATAATACGGGGATGAGTTCTTCGCGCCCGTCAAACAGGTACATGGCAACTTCCTGTCCATCATCACCTGATACGGCATTTATAAATGCTTTGGCTGATGACTTTACCGTCGGCAGTGCATCGGCGCCCAGGATAGAACCCGAGACGTCCAGAAGCATTACCGTAGACATGGTATAGAGTTTCGGAGAGGGGAGAATGGTCTGATCGCTCTCGTATTTTGAAACGATCTCGTCATCTTCGTAGATGTCGAAATCGTCGGCATCAAGGTCATCCTTGGGGTCGCCATTGCAGTCTTCAACGGAAAAAAACAGGTACACCCGGCTGGGGTCTTCGGTGCGTCCTTCGAGCAGGTCGAATTTCAGACCCGTGCAGTGCTCCGTGCCGACGGTTACCTGTTTTGAAACCTGAGAGGTTAAGCCGCCGGAATCCATGACTTCAAGGGTGATCTGGTAAGTGCCGGTGGAGTCATACTGCCTGGTAGCCGTTTTTTGGGTGCTGTATTCGGTATCCCAGACACCATCAGTCTCAAAATCCCAGCGTACCAGCAATTGTTCAGTCGCGTCTTCAGCGTCGGTGCTTATTCCTGCATCTGTACTGAAAACCGTCTCAATATCACCCTGCTCAGGATTCAGTGAAAACCGGGCAACAGGTGGAGTGTTTTCCTGATCAGGTTCGTCGCACAGATCTCCAATGCCGTCACCGTCGGTATCTTTCTGGTCGGGGTTGTAGACGTCCAGACAATTGTCAAAGGGCTCTTCTTCGTCGCATACATTGTCATTGTCGCGGTCTTTGCACGACTGTTCGCAGGCGCCGGTGCGGGAAAGCAGCCATTCCGCGATATTTTGTACGATCAGGTCTCTTTCATCCGCTACAAGCTTACTAAGAGTCAACAGCAGTATCAATTTTGCCCCTCTGTCAAGATCCGTTTCATCATTGAGGGCCATGGCAGTGCCGGTATACGATTCATCGGAATTGAGAGTTCCCTGGGCAAACAAGAGAAGATCGTCGTCAACGGAGACATTTGAATCGATATCATCTTCGGTGTACGTAATAGATCTGCCGCTGAGCCCCAGCAGCAGGGGATGCGAGCTTTCGATAAACTCTACCGTATAATCAGCGTCTTTTCCATTGTTGATATGGCGCAGGCCGGTAAACTGTTCAAGTTTTTCATCAAAAGAATGACCACTGGAATAGGTCAAATCGTCCCCCTGGAAAACAACGGCTTTACCGCTGTTGTAGAACTCCTGCAGGGCATCGACAGTGCTTTCATCATCGATCGGGTGACCGGGGTTGGTGAACCACACAATGTCATACTCCTTGATGTCATTGTACTGAAGCCCGTCCTGCGGTTCATCAATAATGGTAAGGTTCATGCCGTTTTCTATCAGCACTTGAGGCAGTATTTCCCAATCGTCAAGGTCTTCATTATTATGATTATCGTCGCGTACAAACAAAACTTTTGCCTCGGTGCATTCGCACTCATTTGCCGTTCCGATGGCATCCATCGTGGTAAATGCGGTGCCGTCGTTGAAGGAGCCGGATACTTCCATGCCTACCGTCATATTTTCGGTTACTCCGGCGGCAATAAGGGCCTGAATAAGGTCCTGGCGGTCAAAATTCAGTTTCAGCCGATTGTCCGTTGTTATGTCGGATGTACCGACCGGCTGAAAAGAAACCGCTGTATCAACGTTTGTATCACCATCGCTGTCGATTCCGGAAAGGGTTATGGTCGTCGAATTGCACGAAGAACCGTTTGAGAGATACACAGTTATTAGTTCCTTCTGACTGCAGAGATTGAGCGGGTCTGGATCAATCTCCGCTACAACCGTTTGCGATGCCTGGAGGTTGTTTGAGCAGAATACCACTGTGCATATCAGTACGATAAGAGTTATTGGTCTTGAAATTGACAGCATGTTGAGTTCTCCCTGTTGTGAACGAGTATTGAGTGCGTTTGTGAAATCTATACCGTTCATGTATTACAATTTGGGTGCCAAGTCTCTTCGTCGGCATGGAAAATGAAAATAAATAAACAAGTTATTACAGTTGTTTAGGTTGGTTTAGATCGCCCCAGTGGTGCCGCGTATACTGTTGATGTTTTATATATACGAGAATCAAATAGCGTATAGATACAGTATCGGCTTTTCGTATACTTCATTGACCTTTTTTTACTGCAGAATTAATAAAAAGTAAGGCGGTTTTTCTGCACATTCTGTTCAACAAAAAAGCGGAAGAGTCGATCTTCCGCTTTTTCAGATTCGATATGTGGTAATGCTAATGAGCGGTAAGGATGTTTACAGCCGATTCGTTGTACAGCAGCTTTCGTACTACCATAAGCGTCCCTTTGAGGAGCACGCCGCTTCTCTGCTCCAGACCCTGCAGGACCGAATAAATAGAGGCCGTGTCTTCTGCATTAAGTTCCACTGGCTCTCCAGCCTGCAGTGCGTTCACCTGTGGCAGAAGCGCTTCAATGCTTACCGCTACAGCGTCTTTCAATGCCGGATCGGCCTGCATAAGAGCGATTATTTCATCGGTGTGCCGGTAGTAGAGCCTGGTCACCATTGAGCCGAGAGGGGTTTTTGCAAGGACGTTGTCCCGGAACGAGCGTAATGCAGCAAGAGTATCCTTAGAGTCAGCACGTCCGGCAAGGGCATATTCGGCCTGGCAGGTTTGTGCTGAAACGGGTGTGGTTACGGTAATAACATCCTCCCGGGTGCATTCATAGCCGTCGATGGTGAGAACAACCGTATATGTTCCCGGTTCGGTATAGGTGTGGCTGGGGTTCTGCTCATAGCTTTTTGAGCCGTCGCCGAAATCCCAGAAGTAGCCGCTTGTGGACTCAACTGAGGCATCCTGGAACTGAACGGTCAGTGGTGCCGTGCCGCTTGCAGCACTCACGGAGAAGTCTGCCTCGTAGCAGCCGCCGGTTTCCTGAACATTTTCCGTTTCATAGAGGATCGATTCAATTGCCTGGGGAGTGCATCCGGGGCCGAACCCCTGGGCGCTGAAGGCATAATCGAGTTCACCCTCATAGTCGGCTGCTTTAAGCGTTACGGTATGGCTGCCGGAACGCTTCGGCGAGCAGTAACCCAGTACATAGTATTTTTTACTTTCCTTGTCGATGTCCGCTGCAATTGAGGTGAATGAATTGTTCAGCTCGGCAACGTTGTCGGCCCATACAAATCCGTCTTTGCCCAGGTTCTCGAGGTGATTTTCCTCTACTTCACCGCCCAGGCCGATGGAAAACACCGTATGATCGGATGTCTGTACGGCGCTTACCGCTGCTCCGTCCGATACGCGGTCGGCCCGGTCGGTACCGTCGGTAAATACAACCAGAGAGCCGGTAAAGAGAGCCTCGGAATCGATGCTGCTGCGCCGGGTATCAAGGGCAGACAGGCCTTTTTTAACGGCACCGTTCAGGTTGGTCGATTTATCATAGGCCGCATCACCGGTGATATCTGCACTTGTGAGTCCGTCTACAGCGGCATTCAGAGCGTTCTTGTCCTTGGTAAAAGAAGCGACGGGTATCAAATCGGCCCGCCCGTCAAACAGGTAGATAGCAACTTCCTGTCCGTTTTCGCCGGATACAGCGTCTATAAAGGCTTTGGCAGATGATTTTACCGTGGGCAGTGCATCGGCGCCCAGGATAGAACCCGACACATCCAGCAGCATGACCGTAGACATGGTGTAGAGCTTAGGAGAGGGCAGAATGGTCTGGTCGCTCTCATACTCTGATATATATTCATCATCTTCATATATTTCGAAATCATCGGCGTCAAGCCCGTCTTTGGGTTCGCCGTTGCATCCTCTCAGGGAGAAGAACAGGTATACCCGGCTGGGGTCTTCGGTCCGGCCTTCAATAAGGTCAAACAGCACACATTCATTGTGAACCGTGATATTCTGTGAGGAGGTGGAAGAAAGGCCTGCTGAGTCCCGTACTTCAAGGGTAATAGTATATATACCCTCGGTTGAGAACCTGTGATGTGTGGTTTTTTCCGTGGTAAATTCTGTATCCCAGACGCCGTCTGATTCAAAATCCCAGCGTACCTGTAAAGAGCTTGCATTGTCCTCGGTGTCGCTGCAGCCGGAAGCATCCAGGGTGATATCGGTTTTAATGTCGGCATAGTTCGGGGTGAAGCTGAAGTCAGCCGTGGGGGCTTCATTCATCACCGCTTCTACCTGCTGCGAAGCGGTACTGGTGCTGCCCCGGGTGTCTTTCACTTCTAACGTCACGGTATAGGTGCCGTCGGCGGCATATTCATAGGTTGTTGTTTTTTCGGTTGAAAAAGAAGTGTCCCAACTGCCGTCGCCGTTAAAGTCCCAGCGTACTTCAAGGTCTTCAGTCAGATCTTCTTCATCGCTGCTGTCGGATGCATCAAAGGTGTAGCGGGACAGGGTGCCGGCCGATGCCGGGGCGGCGGTAAAAGCCGCCGTCGGTGCCGTATTGGGGTCGAGAGGAGTGATGTCTGCCAGCATCTGGATGGTGTCATAGCCGATAATGGCAGAAGTATTGTAGGTGCCGTTTGCCTGTTCATCCAGGTTGCCCTCAATCCAGCGGATTTTGAAATAGCCGTTATCGCCCCAGCCGGTTCCCCAGCTGTTTTTGCAGATCCATGAGCTGTCGCTGTCGTCCCAGCCCACAATGGCAATGGCATGCAGGCCCTGGAATGAGGCCGACCCGTTGGGGCTATACACGCCGCTTCTGTAGTAGTAAAAATCGCTGAAAACGGCCATGGTGGTGACAACAGGGCCTTCCTGAACAGCCGCTTTAATGGTTTCAACCGACGGAATCGGCAGGGTGTAGCTCAGGGTAACGCCGTTGCTGTAGCGCCAGCGTACTTTATGGGTATAGGTGTACTGCAGGAAGTTCCAGGTTTCAAGATGCAGCATCTGGGGTTCATTGCACTTCAGGCTGCAGCTTTTTTCATAGGCCACATATTTAAAACAGTCTTCTTCGGCAACGCCGCTGGATTTCAGATAATTACAGGTGTTGTGCAAGTAATTTCCTTTGCAGCCGCCGTAACTGGCCCCGGTATCAAAGCAGGAAACCAGGTCCTGCTCCGAGAGGTCTATTCCAAGGTCCGGGTTGTCCAACTGGATCATAATCTGGGCTTCCATGACCGCCAGAATCCCGAAGGCCCAGCACGATCCGCAGGAACCCTGGTTTTTGACCGGGGTAATAAAGCCCTCGTCATTCCAGTTGAAATAGGCCGGGAAATCTGCAAAACCCGATGCCAGGGGATTGGCTTCGGCTTTGGGCTCCAGAGAGAGCAAGGCACCCATGCCGAACTCGTCTTCCTGGGCATAGGCTGTGCCGACCGTAAAAAGTAAAAATACTGCCAGAATGGTGGTTAACTGTTTTTTCATGATGATCTCTCCTTTTATTTGAGAATAGTATGTGCGGTAGATTTACTACCTACTATTTCAAGCAAAGTGCCAATTTGGTGAATTTATAACGAAAAATATCTGATAAATTAACAATATAAAATATGTTGTTAATCAAGATATATATGGTTTATTGTTAAAGTATAATGGTAAGTTTGAAAACGATGTGTGTTCATGCCCTATTGTGGCACTATTCGAATATCATATAACTGATTATTCGATTATTCGAAGATCGCACAGGGGAAAATCATGAATAGGAGGGACAAATAAAGGCAGATGCCGGCAAGCATCTGCCTCAAAATGGATTGTTCAATTGCAGATATCTAGAGCATTGTCGCTATTAGAGCTGTATAGTTTTCCAGGCTGCTTTTAATACCGGAATTAGTCTTCAACAGCACATTTATGGTATCGGCATATTTATAATACAGTTTTATAAGCTGTTTCCCGGCCGGGGTTTTGGCAAGCACAGTGTCCCTGAAAATGCGCAGTGTCTGAAGGGTTTCTTCACCACCCGGGGTCCCTGCCAGAGCATTTTCAGCCGGGCATGGTGCTGCCGCAGGGTCAATAACGGTGATTACAGCCTCCTTGGTGCACTCATATCCGTCAATGGTAAGGGTTACCGTATAGGTGCCGGGTTCTGTATAGGTATGGCCGGGGTCCTTCTCATAGCTCTTTGAGCCGTCGCCGAAATCCCAGGAATAGCTTGTGGTAGACTCTGTAGAATTATCTTGAAACTGTACCGTGAGGGGTGCTGTGCCGGAAACGGTGTCGGTACTGAAATCGGCCTCGTAGCAGCTGTCCTGACCCTGCTGGGTTTCCGTTTCATATAGGATTGCCTTGATCTCTTCCGGGGTGCAGCCGGGCTCAAAACCTGCGGCACTGAAGGAGTAGTCAAGCTCACCTGTGTGTCCGGTTGCCTTGAGGGTGACCGTATGGGAGCCGGCCCGCTTGGGAGAGCAGTAGCCAAGTACGTAATACTGCCGGCTCTGGGCATAGATGTTCTGGGCAATCTGCTGGAATGTCGATTCAAGGTTGCCCACATCAGCGGCCCAAACAAAGCCGTCTTTGCCGATGTTTGTGAGGTGTGCCTCTTCAATTTCCCCGCCCAGGCCGATGCTGAAGCAACTGTGGTCAGAAGCTACAACGGCACTCACAGCACTGCTGTCGGAAACACGGTCGGCGCGGTCGGTACCATCGGTGAACACTACCAGAGATCCGGTAAAGAGCGATTCAGAGCTGATGCTCTGTTTGCGGTTATCAAGCTCCGACAGACCTTTTTTAATGGCCCCGTTCAGGTTGGTCGATTTGTCATAGGCGGAATCGCCGGTGATGCTCGACTGGGTTACTGAATCAATGGCGGTTCTGAGAGCATCTATGTCTTTGGTAAAGGAAATAAGCGGTATGAGATCGGCCCGGCCGTCGAAGAGATACACGGCCACTTCCTGCCCCTCATCGCCTGCAATGGCATTCACAAATGCTTTGGCCGAAGTCTGGACCGTGGGCAGCGCGTTCGATCCCAGGATTGAGCCTGAAACGTCCAGAAGCATTACGGTGGACATGGTGAACAGCCTGGGGGAGGGCAGTATGGTCTGCTCGCTTTCATAAATAGATATGTATTCGTCGTCTTCATATATTTCAAAGCTTTCAGCGGTAATACCGTCTTTTGAAAGCCCGTCGCCGTCGGTAACCGAGAAAAAGAGGTAGACCTTGCTTGGTTCCTCGGCGCGGCCTTCATGCAGGTTGAATTTCAGGTCGGAGCTGCTTTGTTCGGAAACCGTTACCTGCCAGGTGGCGGTATCGGTAAGGCCGCCGGTATCCTTCACTTCAGCGGTTACCGTGTATGTGCCGGCCTGGGAATACTGATGTGAGGCTGTTTTTGTGGTTGAATAGTTTGTGTCCCAGGTCCCGTCGGTTTCAAAGTCAAAGCGGACCTGGAGTTGTGATGCGCTGTCTTCCGTGTCTGAGCTGCCGGAAGCGTCGGCTGTAAAAACAGTGCTGGTGTCACCGGATACAGGATTAATAACAACCGCGGCGGATGGAGCCGTGTTTGTTGGGGTGCTGCTGCTTCCAGTGTATTCATAGGCCCCGATGTCGTAATAGGGGAGCAGCCCGTTACCGGTATTAGCTGTGTTAGGATCATCATAGCGCAGGCTTCCGTCGAAATCAATTAAGGGAGCTTGATCGCTTGTGCCTGCATCGATACAGGGCGAGCCTGATTGCAGTTTATAATCATTATTGTTTGGATCTGCAAAAAGCGGGTCCTGGGCGATATTGTTGTTGACCCCACTGTATCCGTCCTGGTCGATGATGCAATAATTCATGATGCGAGGGTCTGTATCAATAAAAAGAGGGTCATTATTATATAAATATATTTGATCAGCCAGCCATCCTGCTGTGTTGCCCCACATAATGGTGTTGTAGATTTTTGCAGGCAAGAATACTCGCTTTGCATAAACTGCTACGCCCCTATATGTTGCAGTATTATCGACAATGGTACAATTGTAAATATAAGGTTTTGTCCCGGAATGACTTAAATCAAAAGCGCCGCCTTCATATGCACTATTTTCTAAGAGGATGCAGTTTTCAAAAGTAGGATCGAGGTCATAATCGTAATGCAAATCAATGACCCTAACAGCACCACCACGTTGTGTTGCTGTATTATTCTTGAATATAGACCGGCGAACAAAACCGGCATCAGTTCCAACTGTAAGACCTCCACCATATTCGGCTGTATTCCCGGTGAAACTGCAGTCTTCTATAGTGGTATTATGCCTAATCGTTGCCCCGCCGCCACCGCCTTCCTTCGTACCAGTATTATTCGTGAAAACACAATTAATGACATCACTTCCTATGTTACTAAGGTGTAGACCACCGCCTCCGTAAACTGTAGAATTATTTTCGAAGGTGCAATTTTCAACATGGGCGCTGTATCCGCCACCGTTAATTCCGCCACCGTGACTGGCACCCTTATTGTCATAGGTACAGGTGGTCGGGGTCTTTAGGACAGGAGGCAGGCGTTTATAAGAGGGAAACTGCTCAGGGTTCATGCCGCAACCTGCCTTTGCGGAAGAGTACCGAAGTAAACCATAGCCGGGGTTTTCCTGTCAAGAGTTTGATGCCACCGCTTCTGGTTGTAAAACTGAACGTACTTTGTTAGACCGTTTCTGAGCTCCGTCATTGAGCCATAGGCTTTCAAATAGATGTCCTCGTATTTGACACTGCGCCAGAGCCGTTCGATAAAGATGTTATCCTGCCACTGGCCCTTGCCGTCCATGCTGATAGTAATTCCATGGGACTGTAAGCTCTCGGTAAAATCATCTGATGTAAACTGACTGCCCTGATCGGTGTTGAATATCTCCGGACACCCATAGATTGCCAGCGCGTCCTGCAGGGCATCAACACAGAACGAGCTGTCCAGCGTTGTTGACAGCCGCCAGGCCAGCACCATACGGCTGGCCTAATCTATAATCGCCACAAGGTAGCAAAAACCCTTCGGCATGGGAATATAGGTGATGTCTGCCGCCCATACCTGATTGGGCCGGGTAATGGAAACACCGCGCAGCAGGTACGGGTACTTCCTGTGACCAGAATGCGCTTTGCTGGTGCGAGGCTTGGAATACAGCGCCTCAATACCCATCAGGCGCATCAAACGACGCACACGGTCACGTCCGACATCGTACCCACGATCCCAAAGCTCATCGCGTATCTTCCGGCTTCCGTAAAACGGCCAGGAAAGATGAATCTCATCAATCTGCCGCATCAGCTCAAGATCCTTGGGGCTGATCGGCACCGGACGGTAATACACTCCCGACCGACTCAGGTTCAGAAGACGGCATTGCTGCGTTACAGGCAGTTCTGCGGTCTTGTCGATCATTTCTTTGCGCTCAGTCCGTCTATGCGTCCGAGCGCGTTTGATAAAAAATCGTTTTCCATTGCCAGCTGCCCAATCTTGGCATGCAGGTCCTTCACAACGGGTCCGCTCTCGGCCTTTTTAGAACGGCTGAAAATCTCTGGTGCGTTTTCCAGAAGCTGTTTCTTCCACTCGGTGATTTGGTTCGGATGAACCTGATACCGCTGCGACAGCTCCACAAGCGTCTGTTCGCCTTTAATTGCTTCCAAGGCTACTTTAGCCTTGAATGTCGGTGCATGATTTCTTCTCGGTCTTTTGCTCATATGATGATCCTCCTTGGGGTCATTATAGAGCAGTTTTCCCACTTATGCACCTATCTAAATTTTCAAGACCAGCTCT
>JANQGV010000045.1 GCA_028282925.1 Thermodesulfobacteriota bacterium | reverse complement strand
GTGCAGAATCTGCAAATAGCCGATGGAGATGGCAGGTTTCTCCCATCGGTACAATCGGATCGTGGGAGGTACGCTATTGTGTGAAACGGCGTGCAGCATGGCATAATCGAGCGCCATATTAATGCTGCCTCGCCGGGGTTTATCTATAATGACTCTGCAAACACGGCCTTTCATACTGAAGCACCCATCCGCTACACGCGTAAAACAGTTTACGTAACCCGGCACTGCCGCCTAAGAAAGGATCATCTCTCCCCTGTGTGTCTTTTTAGAATCCCCTTCTTGCGCACGACTGATTGAGAACAAAGCCAAAACCCCTGAATCTCTCACCCTCCCCACGAGCCTTACACGCTACGACGGGTGGATATTCTACGGCTGTCTCACATACTATATGCTTATATGTATCAGAGCCCATCCCGTGTCAATATTTTTCTTTGGCAAAAAAATACAGAATACGCCGGGGAGAATTTAGCATGCAAAGTGTACCCGACACGGCCTTGCATGAGGTTTGTTGGGACAAGATAATTATTTTTTCGGATACAGGCAGCTATGAGAGGCCCAACGCTTGAAGGTTGACGTGTTTCTGAATACAATCAGCCAGAAAATCCTTATCGGCCTGCTGTTCGGCACTCAGATACGGCACAACGCCAAGCACCGGAACATCGGTAAAATTCCCCACAACCTCGGGGTTTGACGTTTCCGCAAACCCGGTTTCCGGGGTGAGCTGGTTGAAGATAATGCCCGCAACCCGGATACCGTTTTCACGGGCTTGTCCCACCGTAAGCAGGGTATGGTTGATGGTTCCAAGACTGAGCCGGGACACGACTATTAACGGCAGATCGAGCATTTGTATTAAATGCAGTGTTAAATGGGTCTCATCCAGCGGCACAAGGAGGCCACCGGCACCCTCAACCAGAATCAATTCGTAGCGGGATGACATATCCTCATACACCGTGCGGATCACCGAAAGGTCGACACTGATGTTTTCCAGCCGGGCAGCTACATACGGCGCCAGGGGATGTTCCATGCGGTACGGACAGATTGTCGCAATGGGCTCGGGACATTCCGACATGTTCTTCAAAAAAAGGGCGTCTGCCGGTGCAAGCTCCCGGCCTTCTCTTACACAGCCGGTCTCAAACGGCTTCAGCACCCCCACTGCCGTCCCTTTACGGGCCAGCACCCGGGCAATACCTCCTCCAACAAGTGTTTTCCCCACACCGGTGTCCGTTCCGGTAATAAAAAAACGTTTCATAATATTCTTTTATGTATGCACTGAAAAAAAGGTTAATAATGGGTATTCCTGGGGCTGGTATCGCTGTACAGGAAATGGAAAAAGCCTTCGGCGGGCACTTCAATCTCGATAGCCTGGTCGGTTACCCGGGCAACCACGCTGTCTGTTGCAGGGTCTTTCACGTTAAAAAAGGGCTTGTGGCCGGTTATCTCCCGGCTGCGGGACAGATTTTTCAAAAAATCGCCCTGCTGATTAAACTCCAGCTCATACCAGGGTGCGGCAACCTGCACTTCAAACAACTTCTCTTTGGAGATCACTTTTTTCAGCACCCCGTTTCCCATCATAAACGCCATTTCCCGGTTGATCCACTTAGCAGCCCACCGGCACTCCGCACGGCTGAACTCCTTTTCGTCTTCAGACGGCGCCCCCGGTTCCTGCGCGGCGGCAGGTCCGAAAACAAGCAACAGAATCCCGATTATTACATATTTCAAAAACATCGATTGTCTTTTCAAAAAAGTCTTATTGCTCTCCGACATCGCCGAAACACGACCCGGAGATACACTTTTAGCACACTCATCACGAAATGCGGCCTGTTCGGTATACAACCTTTATTTCTTGCTCAGCTTATCGGTAATCAGGCCATAATAGTTTTCCACAGAGGTCCTGTCGACAGGGGTGTTGGTCCAGCCGGCATTATTGGTAGGCTCATTTTGCTCTTTACGGTATCTGCTCATCTTGCGGCTGACAACATCCCGGGTCTGGGTTCTTTTTTGAATCATAACCCATGTCCCGTTTTTTTTCTGCTTAACCGCAGCAGTAATCTGCCACCGGACCGTTCCTTCCGTATCAAAACGGTGTACCCACTCCGTTTCGATCAATCCCTTCTTTTTATTGATTTTCTTGGGAATACAGGCAAGGTCATTGCTGATGAGGTCTTCTACCGCAGCCCATACGGCATCGTAGGGTTTGTTGAAAACCCTTGCCATAGATTGGGCGTCCCTGCTGCTCACCGTAGCACATGCCGTTATGCACAGCAGCAGAATACCACCGATGATTAACCCTGATTTATAAGGATACATCCCGCACACCTATCTGATGTTAGACACATTGCTCTACTCCTGCAGTAGAGTATATGTATATCATACCCTCCCCGTGCAGGGCAACATATCTTGCTTGATTTTTCATTGAAATAGGCGCTGTATCATGTAAAATACCCACTTGTGTAAAAATGTTTTTTTGAAGACCCACTATTAGCCGGCTGTCGAAAAACGCCCGAATACAAGCATCAAACCAGCAGATGGGCATTTTTCGGCAACCTCTGAAAGAGAACTAATATTATGCCTTTTAAAGATCTTCAGCACTATATTGAAGCCCTTGAGAAAAAAAACGACCTGAAGCGCGTTGCCGCCCAGGTTGATCCCGTACTGGAAATTACCGAAATTGCCGACCGGCAGGTCAAATCCGGCGGACCCGCACTGCTGTTTGAAAACATCAAAGGATCACCTTACCCCCTGGCAATCAATCTATTCGGCTCCATGGAACGCACCTGTTTCGCCTTCGATGTTGCCGCACTGGACGATATAGCCATGCGTATCCAGGCAATGATGCCGCCCTTGAATGCATCGTCCCTGATCGATAAAGTAAAAATGCTGTGGAGTTTCAAGGATGTAAAAAACTTCCAGCCCAAAACGGTCCGGTCCGGAAGCGCCCGGGAAATTGTGGAGCCCGAGGGCAGCCTGCTGGACCTGCCCGTGCTGCAGTGCTGGCCCGAAGATGCCGGACGTTTTATCACCCTGCCCCTGGTGATCACCAAAAACCCCGACACCGGTCAGCAGAATGTGGGCATGTATCGCATTCAGCTTATTGACGAGCGGACCGCCCTGATGCACTGGCATATTCACCACGACGGGGCCGCACATCACCGCATGTATCAGGAACGCGGACAGGACATGGACGTTGCCATTGTGCTCGGCGGCGATCCGGCCGCCATATATTCCGCAACGGCACCGCTTCCGCCCGGTATCGACGAAATGCTGTTTGCCGGCTTCATACGCAACAGCCCTGTTGAAATGATGCAGGCCCATTCGGTCGACCTGCAGGTCCCTGCCCATGCTGAATTTATTCTGGAGGGCACCGTATCGGCTACCGAAACGCGCCTTGAAGGGCCTTTCGGAGACCACACCGGTTTTTATTCCGATGCCGACCAGTACCCGGTCTTCAACCTGAAAACCATCACCCGCAAGAAAAAGCCCGTGTACCCGGCAACGATTGTCGGCCGCCCTCCCATGGAAGATTACTATATGGGCAAGGCTACCGAGCGCATTTTTCTGCCCCTCATGAAGCTGCAGGTGCCTGAAATTGTGGACGTCAATTTCCCCTCCGAAGGCACGATTCACAACTGCGTGCTGGTTTCCATTAAAAAAGAGTATCCCGGTCAGGCACGCAAGGTGGCCTCCACACTGTGGGGACTGGGGCAGATGATGTTTACCAAGGCCATTGTAATCGTCGACGCCGACGTTGATGTGCAGAACTGCTCCGAAGCCGCCTGGAATATTTTCAGCAATGTCGACCCTGAACGTGATATCTTTTTCACCAAAGGCCCCCTCGACGTTCTTGATCACGCCGCCCCCGATCCTATCTACGGCTCAAAAGTCGGCATCGATGCCACCCGCACCTGGCCATCAGAAGGGCACCACCGCTCCTGGCCCAAAGAAATCCGCATGGACCAGGAAACCCGCGACAGAGTAACCCGGCGCTGGAAAGAATATGGCTTTTAGCAAAAAACTGCGCATCCTGCTTGAGATGATCAAGTTTGAGCACACTATTTTTGCCCTGCCGTTTGCCTATATGGGTATGGTCCTGGGCGCGCAGGGCCTTCCCTCTCCGGCAGCCTTTATCTGGATCACCTGCGCCATGATCGGGGCCCGCACCTATTCCATGGGCCTCAATCGCCTGCTTGACATCAATATCGATAAAAAAAATCCCCGCACTGCTTCCCGTGCCCTTCCCCGGGGTTTGGTAACGGTGGGAGAAACCCTGGCCCTCATCGGCGGCGCACTGTTTCTTTTCTTTCTGGCGATTTTCATGCTGCCCTCTCTCTGCCATACACTCTGGCCCTTTGTTATCATTCCCATGACCCTCTATTCTCTGACGAAACGGTTCACCAGCCTGTGTCATGTCATCCTGGGCATATGCCTGGGGCTTGCCCCATTAGGGGCCTGGATCGGCATAACAAACACCCTGCCGCCCCTGGGAATCTGGGCCCTGGGGTGTGCGGTGCTCTGCTGGACCGCCGGTTTTGATATTATCTACAGCTGCCAGGACCACAGCTTTGATGCGGCAGAAGGCCTGCATTCCATACCGGTCCGGCTGGGCGTGAAAAACGCCTTAATTACCACAAAGCTGCTGCATGCGGCTACGGTGCTCCTCCTGATAGTTCCCGGCATTACCTTTTCGCTGGGGAAAATCTACTTTTGCGGCATTGTTATGGTAGCCCTGTTCCTGTGGTATGAAAACAGCATCATTTCACACGATGATCTTTCCCGGGTGGATATGTCGTTTTTCACCTTGAACGGTTTCGTCAGTATCTTTGCCTTCATTTTCACTTTTATTTCCCTCTATTTTCATTTGTAATTGCATGAAAATACGCTATAATTAGTTAGCATGCATTAACTAAACTCCTTAAAAAACCTTGAATATTGAAACTTTTCAGGCTGTTGCGGGTTTAAATGAATATGGAAGAAATCACAGCACTAAACGTCTATTTATTTTAAGGAGTTTTACATGAAGTTCGCACGGCCCGTAACCGCAACAGGTGTATGCCTTTTTTTCATATTTTTGCTGGCACAGCCGGTTTTTGCCGATGAAACACAGGCGGCATATTCCATTGTCCGCTCCAAAGGACATGGATATGTTACCTATGAGGGAAGCGGTATATTCCACGTCGGCGGGGATGGGATACTGATTATCAATAAAGTTCCTGCACCGGATAACGCTACAACGGGAGAAGAGGAAGACGAAACAAACGTCATTTTTTCCTCCGACGAGGTGCTTCCCATTGATGACGATTATCAGGAACCCGCATGTATCAAAACAAAGGACGGCCGTTGTATCTACCTGATGGTAAATGAACGGGTCTGGATTGAGGGCGATGATATTGAGGCTTCCTTTGCCGGTGCAAACATCGGGCTGACCGCCAGCGGAGACGCAACCCTGATGCTGCAGGGATATGGAATGTACTTTGCCGGCAGCGCACTGGGGCGTTGGTCGCTTGAAGGCACCACCATACTTCTTGAATAATAACACTGAAATTTCTTTTCTGAGAGAACAACAGTGATGATGACTAAACGGTTTGCAGGGGCATATAGTATCACTGTTCTTTTTTTGTTTTTAACCTTAGGCCCCGTTGCGGATTCAGCCCATGCCGACCCCATCCCGGGTGGCATCAACAAAACCTATCTAATGCTGCTTTTTGTAATGCCCTACCCCTGGCCCGAAGTTGTGGACCTGCATCTGACCGATAACGGAACATTCTCATTAAAGTCCGACTTTTTCTATGAGCCCTCCGTAGGCAAATATAACAAAAACTCCTTTATTCTCAGCGGCAACGGCATTTCGGCAAAATACTTTGATAAAGATTACGACCAGGAGGTCCAGGTATCCTATGCCTTCAGAGCCCTGTCCATAGGATTTCAAAGCTTCTTCCTGCTGGGGACCGGCCAGCGTAATATTCAGTTTCATTCAGACAACACCACCGCCGACGAGAATTTCATCTTTCAAGGCCCCGGCTTCCAGCGTTTGAATCAATAGACATCCCGCCCTTCTTTCATCTCAAACCACAACACAGTTTATGATTCAAGCCTTAAAGGGGTGACTGACAATCACCATATAAATATATGCAGCATTGATTACTAAAAGTATTTACCGTTGCTAGTTACGGGCTTTTTTATTCCCATTGCAACGCAGCCGAGTGCAGCGATTTCAGGAGGGAGAAAGGGTCGACATGTTTGAGCCCCGCTTTTCAGGGGCGAGTTTGTTGACCCGCCGACTGAAAGCGTGCCGCGAGGGTATCCCGCCTTAACGGGACAAGTTGCAGGGCGCCTTTTCTTTTGCATACTTTTCTTTGGGGCGAACAAAGAAAAGTATGGAGAAGGCGCGTAGCGTCTTATAAATATATCCCCTTCGAATCGTTACAAGCTGTTCGGGTCGCAAGGTTGAAAGCTGTTGGTTTGGAAATTTTGCTAAAAGGCGTTGAAAAAATGATCATATACAAGGCGCGCGCAATACTGGGAGTGCGGAGTACTTGTTTGTCGCCGCAACGTTAAAGCATAAGGACAGCGCAGCAGATGAGCGTTTACCCGAAGCCTCGTAGCATAAAAAAAGGCAGGTTCCTGAAAGAACCTGCCCTTGCATAACACCATATATAAACGATATCTACTGCGACATACTGTCACTAAGCGTCTTACCCTGCTGATTGACGATCTTGTCCCAAACATCCGGGCGCTCCTGCTGGATGCGCTCGTCATGTTTGTGGATTTCATGCCACATCATACGCGGTGAAGCATACTGGCTCCAACTGCCGTCCATGGTAACGTCATCAAGCAGCGAGAAGAGATACACAACCTGCTCATCGGTGTAGTAGGGGATGAGGGCATAACCGCTCTGCACCTGCATCATACCGTCGTCGTTGAACTCAAATGTATCCTGCCACGTTTTGGTGTATTCTTCGAAACCGGGCTTGCCGTCAAGCTCTTTTTCCAGAGCATCGGCGGCCCAGTGAGCGCAGTTGAGAGCACCCTGCATCTGGGTTTCAACAAATGCGGCGGCATCGCCGATTACCAGCACGTTGTCTTTGTACGGCACCTTCATGGGAGCATAGGCCTTGGTGGTGCAGGAATGCATCTGCTCAATCTTGGCATTTTCGAACATCCAGGCAACCGGGCTCTTCTTGGTGAAGAACTCGAACAGACCGCCGGGCATCTGGGCCGGATGGCCGATCAGGATAACGTCGGCCCAGTCAAAGTGGCCTGCAGGGCCGGTTCCCAGCAGCGGTGCAAAGTTGGAACCGTAACACAGGCCCCAGTAGCCGCACCATTCGGCCGGGTTATAGTCTTTGACATTGGACATGTAATAGGCCAGGGTCAGGGCCGATGCGAAATAGATCCGGTCCTCATTCATACCCAGCGACTGTGCCACCTGGGCGCTGGCGCCGTCGGCGGCAACAACCTTTTTGGCCTGCATGGTAAAACGTTTGCCCTTGCTCACGCATTTCAGCAGAACACCGGCTGAAGTTCCACTATCCTTGGCCTCGTAGCAGGTGGTCTCGGGGATATATTCAATTCCCATTTCCAGCACCTGATCCAGAAGCTGTTGCAGGAAACCTGCCTTGTCATACTTCCAGGCAAAGGGACGCCTGTCCGGCCATGCATAGTGAGCGTTGTGCTCCAGCTTGGCCGAATAGTAATATTTGTCACGCACGGGACACAGGGGACCTACATAGTCCACTTCCCATCCAAACCGGGTCGACCTGATTATGTTACGGGTTCCTTCCGGAATCCATCCGTTACTGTCAAGCTCTGCACCCGTTTCAACGGTGATGGTATCGCCGTTGTACATTTCCTCCAGGATGATGTGCTCGCTGCAGTAGCGGGTCATCTTGGAGATATCCTTGCGCTTTTCTATAATGACACACTTAAGCCCTCTTTTGGCTGAGTTTATTGCCGTGTACAGCCCGCCCGGGCCGGCGCCAACTATCGCAACATCATAAACAGACATGTCTGTTTCCTCCTTACATGTTTATTTTCTTATTAGCTAATCGCTCCAGCCGGACAATACCGCTCGCAGGTATGGCAGGCCATGCAGTTATTTACATACACCTTTGCGTACTTTTCATAACCGCCCCTGTCATCAAGCTCCAGAGCTCCAACCGGGCAGTTTTCCATGCAGGACCCGCAACCGAGGCATTTGTCCTCATCGATCTCGATATAGTCCCTGCAGGATGGGCACAGATTAAAAAACTGGGGCAGGCTGTGGAACTGCTTTTCCAGTTTCTGCAGGTGTGGTACCGGTGCGAATGGGTTGCCGCACGTGTTGCACATTTTCAGTTCGTATTCGACCTGCCAGTTCAGAATTTCGCGTTTGGGACCTTCCTCCTTGGTGCCGTCGGGCGAGCAGACCGCCGACTTTTCCAGGTCGTTTTTCTTGATAATGCCGGTGGGGCACACATAGGCGCATGATCCGCAGGCGATGCAATCTTCGGCCGAACGATGGAACGGGCTGTCAACCAGCCGGTCGGCGCTCTTGCCGGCAAACTGAATGGCGCTTGCCTGCACAACCTCGTTACAGGCCCGCACACACAGACCGCACAGGATGCAGTATTCGTTTTCCTTGTTCCATTCCATGGAGCTGTCAGCCACACCGTATTCCTGGGCCAGTTCCTGGATTACTTTTACGTTGGGGCAGCGGGCAAGCAGCAGCTCGATAACGAGCTTGCGGCCTTCGATAACCCGCGGGCTGTCGGTTTTTACAATCAATCCTTCTTCTGCCGGAAAGGTACAGGAGGACTCGATGGTTGTGCGCTTGTTCTTCTCGATCTCAACGATACATAAGCGGCATGCTCCATACGATTCCAGGGCATCATTGTAGCACAGCGTAGGGATTTTAATGCCGGCTGACCGTGCGGCCTCAAGCACTGATGACCCTTCCTTTGCTTTAACTGTTTTGCCATTAATTTTAAGCGTTACCATAGGTCTTTCACCTCTATTTCTAATTCTGGTTATAGCTCAGTATAGTTGTTATCTAATTTATTTTCTTAAGCATGCGCTTATTGACTTCAGCCGGAAAATGCTTCATAACCGTCAGCATCGGTTCTGCGGCGGTTTTGCCGAGAGCACAGAAACAGGTGTCGCTCATGGCATCGCCCATACGCTTCAGCAACTGGAGCTGGTCTTTATTGCCGCGGCCGTCGGCAATGTTGCCGATAACTTCCTGCAGCTGCTTGACGCCTTCACGGCAGGGAGTACACTTGCCGCAGGACTCGTCGGCAAAGAAATCGGTCAGGAATTTGGCAAAGCCCACCATGTCGGCGTCTTCGTCCATTACCAGCAGACCACCCGAGCCGAGCAGGCTTCCGGCCTTGCCGATTGCATCATAGTCGAGTTTGATCTTAAGCTGTTTGGCGGACAGTACGCCACCGGACGGGCCGCCGGTCTGGAATGCTTTCACCTTTTTACCGCTGGCGGTTCCGTTGCCGAAAACTTTGATAATGTCTTCGACCTTGGTTCCCAGGGCAACCTCCACCCAGCAGGGCTGGGCCACATTGCCGGACAGGGCAACGATCTTGGTGCCTTTGCTCGAGGGTGTGCCGATACCGGCAAACCACTTGCCGCCCTTCAGGGCGATGGCCGGAATGTTTGACAGGGTTTCAAGGTTGTTTACAACCGTGGGTTTGCCGAACAGCCCCTGTTCAACGGGTAGCGGCGGACGCGGACGCGGTTCGCCGAAAGAGCCTTCAAGGGAATTCAGCAGCGCGGTTTCCTCACCGCACACATAAGCGCCGCCGCCGCGTTTAACCTGGAGGTCGAAGGAAAAGCCGCTGCCCATTATGTTTTTGCCCAGCAGGCCCATCTTTTTGGCCTGGGCGATTGCGATTTCAACCCGCTCAATAGCAACCAGGTAGCGGTCGTTCAGGTATACATAGCCTTCGCTTGCGCCAACGGCAAACCCGGCGATGATCATACCTTCGATCAGCATGTGGGGATCGGATTCCAGAAAGCTGCGGTGCATACCGATTTCGGGGTCGCCTTCACTGCCGTTGCAGACGATGTATTTCACATCGCCTTCGGCTTTGCTGCAGGCTTCCCATTTGATTCCGGCGGGAAACCCTGCACCACCGCGGCCGCGGATCTTGGAAGCTTTTACTTCCTTGATAACCTGGGCCGGGGTCATGGAGCTCAGCGCCTGGGCCAGGGCTGCATAGCCGCCCATGGCAACGTATTCTTCAATGCGGTCGGGGCTGATGGTGCCGGAATTGGCGGTAACGATCTTTTTCTGGTTCTGGAAGAACGGCAGCTTGCTTGCGTCTTTTACCTTCTTCATGGTCGCAGGCAGGGCGCCCTTTTTGTACGCGATACCTTCGCCGGTCACTTCGGATTTGATATCATCGCGGCGCATCAGCACCAGGTCTTCAACAACTTTGCCGCCGGCTGCGGCCTTAACGATGTCTGCGACCCGGTCGGGGGTCACGTTGCCGTAGGTAATACGGGGCTTGCCGGCCTTGATCACGTCCACAATGGGTTCCGCATAGGCCATGCCGCTGCCGCCGACCTGTACAACATCGGCTTTCACTTTCTGTTTTTTCACCGCGGTCTGCAATGCTGCAAACACGGCCTCAGCGCCCTTTGCAAATCCGCAGGTCGCGCTGGAAACGGTGATTCTGGTAGTGGCGGAAACCAAAAGGTCCTGCCCTGTTTTCTTTATTTTTGCAAGATCATCGGCTTTGGCAACTTTGCCGGTCACTTTCCAGGCCGCTTTTTTGGCCTTGGGAGCCGCTTTGGCATCGCCGCCCTTGTTCATGCCCAGTGCTGCCATAAGTGCGCTGCGCTGCGGTTCGGGCAGGTCTTTATCAACCCACTGCTTTACAAGCTTTTCGCTGACGGCCTTTCCGGCTGCCTTAGCGCCAAGCATTTCAAGCAGTTTCGGCCGGATACCTTCCCGCATTCCTTCAGGCACTGCAGCCATAACCTTTTCAAATGCTTTTTGTCCATCTGGTAACCATTTTATATCAGCCATGTCCCTCTCTCCTTTCGGGGATTAATCATTCACTTAAGATTGCTTCCAGTTTCGCCTGAGCCTGTACTCCTGAGAAGATCTCACCGTCAATTTTGATTGCGGGTGAGCTGTTGCAGCTTCCGAGGCAACGAACTTTTTCAAGCGTAATGCCGGCGCCGTTACCGGCAAGTTTCTCTTCTATCGTTTTCAGCATATCGCTTCCGCCACACACATGACATCCGGTACCGTTGCACACGGTGATAACGTGTTTGCCCGGTTCTTCCAGGCGGAAAGCTGCATAGGACGTCACCAGACGATAGAGAGTGCTCAGGGGAATATCCTTTTTCTGGCTGATCAAAACCAGTGCTTCGCGGGGGATGTATCCGAACTCTTCCTGAACCGCATGCAAAACACCGATCACTTTTTCCTGACCGCCCGGGGTATTTTCAAGAATTGTTTCAACTTTGCTTACATCAACACCGCCCATGGTGGCATAGGCATTGAGAATATTTGTTTTGAACGGTTCGGGAACAACTTCCTTTACGATGGCGTAGATGTGTTCTTCCTTGATGGGACCGCCCTGGGCTTTGTCATTGGCAATGCCCATAAGCTTTCCGCGGAACACCTCGCGCATCATATCGGGCACTTCCTGCAGCATGCGCTCGAAAAGGGCCTCGCTGTTGCCGTCCCAACCTGCGGCCGCCGCTACCGGAGCTGCCTTTTCCTCGCCTTCGGTTTTCAGGCCGAGTGCAGCCATGAGAGCGCTGCGCTGCGGTTCGGGCAGGTCTTCCGAAACCCACGCTTCAACTATTTCTTTGCTTACCGGCTGCCCTGCAGCTTTACCGGCCAGCATCTGGAGCAGCTTCGGCTTCATGGTGTCCCGCATCTCAGCCGGAACCGCTGCCATCACTTTATCAAATGTTTTCTGTCCGTCTGGTAACCATTTTATATCTGACATTTTCCCTCTCCTTTCAGGGATTAATTCGTTGCTGGGTCAGCCCGAATTACCGGGTAATCAGGCTCTGTACGTTGTTCGTTCTACCCTTTTCAGTTTTAGTAAACCGGTCCGGTTGTCTCAAAGGTATAGGCCATCTGGCCGTCGATCTTCTCGGTCAGCTTGGCATAGGCCTTTTCAACTTTTTCGGCGGCGCTTGCGAGCTGTTTTTCCGTTACCTTTTCAAAGCGTCCCTGGCCGGAGATATATTCGCTCAGTGCCCGCGGTTTCAGAGTCTTGATGGTCAGGTTGTAGTATCCGCTTGCAACTTCATACAGCGGGAAAGCCAGTGATTCTACTGCACGGAAGCCCATTTTAACGGCGTCTTCGGTGGAAAACTGCCAGGCAGTGGGACAGGGGCACAGAATGTGAATAAAAGATTTACCTTCTACTTCCAGGGCGCTCTGAACCTTTTCGAACAGGTCAAAGGGATAGCTGGGCGATGCCGTTGCAACATACTCAAACCCTTCGGCTACCGCAACATCGGCAAGTTTCTTTGAAACAACATCATTCAGGGATGCTCCGGGCTCGTCGTCGAGGCAGATAATCAATTCGCTTTTACCCTGTTTAATGCGCATAAATCCGGCATCTGTTTTCACGCCGAACATGTCGCCGGCTGCTCTCTCAAATGTTGCTTTGCTCAGCAGATCCTCAACAGCTTTGCCGACATGGCGCACGGCAAGAGAAACACCGCAGCCGATACAGGCGTTATTGTGTTTGGGATCTACATACTCTTTACTTGGAATAAAATTGGGAACCATTAAGCTGAATTTATCCATCGTTATTCCTCCTCCGCCATTCCGATTACACCAAACCAGCACTCACGGTGGCATACCCCGCAGCCGCTGCACACTTTTTTGTCTACATCAAAATAACCGTCATCTTCTCTTAATACTGCACCATGGGGGCAGTACAGATAGCAAATGCCGCAACGAATGCATCTGTCCTTGTCCCATACCGGCAGCGACTGTACAGCATTGCCCGGTTTGAATGGCTTTGCATTGCCACTATCAACTGCAGAGCATGTAAATACTTTTTTTGATACTTTGGCCGTTGCTTCCAAAACCTTCTCCTTTCACTGACAGGATATTATATATTTAAAGTAAAATGTGTGTCTGTTTTGTCGGTCGACAAGCGTGTTATACTTCCTCAGGGGCCTTCATCGGGCAAACCTTAACGCAGGTTTTGCATTCCAGGCAGAGTTGGGTATCGATATACGCGCGGTCTTTAACAAAACGAAGTGCTGTTCTGGGACAAAGATCGACGCATCCCCCGCAGCCGACACACTTTTCCCTATCTACTCTAATCATTGCAATGCCTCCTGTAACTTTTATTGATTTTGGTATTTGCTTGGTGGTAATTTTTAATGAGAATTTTTATATACTGTTTACCCGTAAAAGATTGCAAGCAGAAATAAATAATTTGGCCGCTAATCTTTTGCAGACTATATTTTATACTCAGTTTTGTATCCTTCTGTCAAGTTTTTTCAAAAAACAGACGCCCTGAACGGCCTTTTAAAGGCCGAAAAACCTCAAAATTGAATTTGAATTCATATTCATATGATACTGCAAAAACCTTTTTTGTCAACAAAAACCGGGCAAAAAAACAAGGATCTATCGCCAGACACCCCGATAATGCCGCATACGGGCAAAATGCGATTTATACAAGATAAATCAGAATGTTATGTCGCACTTTTGTGATAGCGACACACCGTTAGGACAAATGGTGATTAATGTAGAGACTATACCTTGGTTCTTGACGGTGTTTCACGGTCCCTTTGCAACGCAGCCGAGTGCAGCGATTTCAGGCGGAGACAAGGGTCGGCATGTCTGAGCCCCGGTTTGCAGGGGCGAGTTTGTCGACCCGCCGGATGAAATTGTGCCGCGAGGGGATCCCGCCTCTTTTGGTGGGACAAGTTGCAGGGCGCCTTTCTTTTGCCCCCTTTTCTTTGGCGCGCAAAGAAAAGGGGGAGGCGCTTGCGTCTTATAAAAATGTGTATTCAAAAAATTGTTTGATGATTAATTCGTGCAAAATATCACAGAAATAGGAGGCACAGGGTCGTCAGTCCAGATCCAGCGTCGACTTACTCCTCCCCCCCCTCTTCGCCCGCGAACCTTCGTCCTGTTTCTTGTCCGTTTCCGGCCCGGGAGCATCGGCTGGAGATATGCCGGGTGCCGTTGAGGGAATGGTTTCGGGCCATGTGGCTTCCAACTCCGTAATGCGATTCAGTATCCCTTCCCGGCTCAACCGGCCATAGCCGCAGCAGCCCAGCATAAACAATAAATCGTCGAAAGCCTCCGGCGTCCAAACCGGTTTGCCCCGGCGAACAAGGTTGCGGCAGACAGCTTCTTCCGATTGCGCCTCACCGTCTGCTGTTGCATGCCCGTAGGGCATATGCCGGGTCAGAAACGTCTTCAGGTACGGATCGGCCTGCTCGTCATAGGCTGCGGGTCCGCTGTCCTGCAACTCCCAGTCAAGCAGCCACAGCTTCACGGTCTCGTCCCGACCGCCCGATACGGCATAGCGCCCGTCATACCCCAGATCAACAGCGGTAACCGCAAAGGAATGGCCTTCAAAAATTCGCAGGCAGTTCCCGGTCTCCACATCCCAGACCCTGACCGTCCGGTCGTCACTCCCCGATAAAGCAACCGAAGCTTCGGGGCTTAAACAAACCGAGCAGACCGTATCGGTATGCCCCGTAAAAGTACGCAGGCAGTTCCCGGTCTCTACATCCCACAGTTTCATCCGGTTGTCGTCACCGCCGGACAAGGCAAACCGGCCGTCGTAGCTTAAACAGAGCGACGTGACAAGTGACGACCGTTCCTCAAAAATTCGCAGACACCTCCCGCTTGCCACATCCCACAGGCGTATGGTCTGGTCCGTGCTGCCCGAGAGGAAAAAGAGCCCGTCATGGCTCAGGCACACCGAGGTTACCCGGCCCGTATGGTCGCTACGGGTATAGAGGCACCGGCCGTCGGCAACATCCCAGAGTTTTATCGTTCGGTCGTCGCTTCCGGACAGGGCCAGTTTGCCGTCGTCGCTGATATCAACGGAAAAAACGCTTTCGGCATGGCCGGAAAAGGTCATGCTGCACCGGCCGGTATCGGCTTCCCAGAGACGAATCATGCCGTCGGCGCTGCCCGAGAGAATAAAGCGCTCGTCATAGCTTATCTTTACCGCAAAAATACTCCCGGCATGGCCTTCAAACGTACGCAGCCTTCGGTCGCCGGCGGTTTCCCACAGCATGACCTTTGCGTCTTCGCTGCCCGAAACAATAGAGCGCCCCCTCCGGCTTATATCCACCGCGCAGACAGCGTCTGTATGGCCTTTACAGGTACTGCTTTCCCAGGCCCCGCGCAACGATTCCCGGGGCAGGCGCGCATACAACGCGAACCACGCGTCGAGCCCTTCCTGCATCAGGGCAAACCCTTTGATCGAACGCGCGGTACGGATGTGGCCTGCGGCGCTCACAAAATCGTTTCCTTCAAGCGCCTTGCGGGCCGCATGCATTGCTTCTTTATACTGCCTCTGCGCAGAAGCCGACTCCTCGCTGGCCTGCAATCGGGAAAGCATCATGGAGGCCCGGTACCGCTCGGCGCCCAAGTCGACCCGCCACAGTTTCAGGTTCGTATCGGCGCTGCCGGAGAGGGCACAGGAGCCGTCGGCGCTGAGCGCTACACTGGTAACGCTGCCTGCGTGGCCGGTAAACGTGTGCAGGCAGCAGCCTGTTGCAACTTCCCAGAGTTTTACGACCCGCTCCTGTCCCAGGAAGTCCCCCCCGCCGGAAAGAATATAATTTCCTTCCCGGCTTATGCACACGGAAAAAACAATTTCATTATGGCCGCTGAGCGTTCTCAGGCACCGGCCTGTTGCCGCATCCCAGATTCGTATGGTTGCATCCTCGCTGCCCGACACGACAAAACGCCCGTCCGGGGTTGTGCTCACCGAAGTAACCTTGTTCTCATGCCCCTCAAAGGTGCGCATGCAGCGCCCGGACTCCACCCCCCAGAGCTTCACCAGGGTATCTTCGCTGCCCGAAAAGGCGTACTGCCCGTCGGTGGTAAGACAGACCGCTGTAACCGTGTCGGTATGCTCCGTCAGCGTGCGCACACAACTACCGGTTTCCACATCCCATAGCTTAAGGGCCGCGTCTCTGCCGCCGGACAGGGCCAGCCGTGCATCACCGGAAAAGGCCACCGACAATACACTCGACTCATGGCCTTCAAATGTTCTCAGGCACTGTCCGGATTCGATGTCCCAGAGCTTCGCTGTGCCGTCCACACTGCCCGAAAGGGCCAGGCGCCCGTCGTCGCTCAAACAAACCGATGTTATTCTGCCGGCATGCCCTTCAAAAACGTTCAGGCACTCCCCTGTGTTCACCTGCCAGAGGCGCACGGTATAATCTTTTTCCCGGGCAAAGGCAAACTGAGCCCCGCTGCCCGAAAGCGCATACTCCCCATCCGGGCTCAAACAGACGCTGTTGACATCGTTACGGTGCCCCTCAAAGGTCTGTACAAGTCTGCGGGTATGGGATCTGTTGCGGCGCGCAACGTCCAGGGCTTCGGAAACCTCTTCGCTGCGCGACTCATCGGACTGTATGTTTTCCATGGCCCCCAGGGCACCTTCGTAATCTCCACTCTCAAGGCACACCAGTCCGAAATAGAACTCATTTTTCCAGTCCAGGGCATGGGCCTGCCGAAGTTCTTCCATACTTCTGAGCAGCGCATCATCGCCCAGACGGCCCGACCTCCACAGTACCAGTCCGCGATTATAGGTTGCCTCGGAATGCGACGGCTGCACCTTCAACGCCTGGTCCCAGCATTGTTCCGCATCGTCCTGCTGCCAGAGGTCGAGGAGGGATACCGCCCGGTTATTGAGGCTGTCGGCCAGTGCCTCCGAGGCTACCGGCGCAGAACGAAAGTATGGCTGCCCGCACACGTCTGCATACACGGATTCAAGTGTCGCGGCAACAGCTGCTATGCTCTGGGGCCGCATCGCCGGATCAGCCTGAAAGCACTGCCGCATCAAATCCACAATCTGTTCCGGCATGACCGGTAGTGTATCGCGTTCCGGCCACTCGGAAAGATATTTTTCAAAATACCTGCCCGCCTCTTTGCCCCAGGTCCACCGAACCCCGCCGGTAAACATTTCCAGAACGGAGACCGCCCACGACCAGACATCCGTGAGCCAGGTCAGTTTATTGCGCTGCCCGACGGGAATACCTTTCTGAGCCTGTTCAATAACCACGGCCTGCTCGGGAGAGCAGTATGCGGGGGTCAAACCGCCGCAGGTGACCTGCATAGCACCATCAAGAGCAGCCCCGTCCCCGGTCATGACCCTGGCTTTTGCCAGGCCGAAGTCGGTCACCTTTGCCGTTCCCTTTTCCGTCATCATGACATTGGCCGGCTTTACGTCCTGGTGAATCAAACCCCGACTGTGCGCGTACTGCAGGCCCCAGGCAAATTGGATCGCAATATCGATAATGCGCTGCAGCGCCTCGTCCGGCCCCGATTCATACAGGGTTCCCCGGTTGATCCACTCCGACAGATTCCCACCGCTGACGAACTCGGCAAACAGGCGCGGAATACCTCCCAGCCGGCGCACATAATAGCAGCTGACAATATGGGGATGCAGCCCCAGGTTGACCCAGGTCTGTGCTTCACGTTCAAAATTATCGATCCCGCCGGCTGCCTGCAACAGTTCCGCTTTGGGCGTTTTAACGGCCAGTTGCATTTTCCATATCCGGTGAAATATTTTGTAGACAACGGCGGTTGCCCCCTCCCCGAACACTTCCACCACGTCGTAGAGATCCAGAATCGTGTCGCCGGGACGCCACTGGACCGCAACCCGGGACTCTTCATCCGACAACTCGGTGCCTGGGCGCCTGGTTCCGTCGCCGACCGGCACGGTTGAGGTCTGCAACGCCTCGGTGACGTTGTCCCGGCTTTCCGGTATCTCCTCCGTATAAAGGTCCAGCGAAGAACCTTCATCAATGGGAATGCCGGATGACCCCGACAGGCGCAGATCTATGTCTTGATCCTGTTTTTGATCGGGGTGCTGGGGTATCGCCCGGGTTTTTTCATTCTCCGGCGCATCTTCCGGACCGGGTTCGTTTGTATCTGTTTTACCCATATTCCTTACTGCATGTCCTCTCTACACATTCAAAGCAGTGCTGCACCGGGCCTCCGCCCGGTATCCCTTTCTGGTATAGCGCAAAACACCCCGAACTGCAACGATTGCATCTCAACATTGTTGCTGCTTGTCGTTTAAAAAAAATGAAAGCATACGCCCTGGAAGGAATCACCTGAGGTGCTTGACAATCACCATATTATTAAATGCAGTAATGATTGCTAAAAGTATTTACCGTTGATGAGTTACGGGCTTTCTTAATCCCGTTGCAACGCAGCCGAGTGCAACGATTTCAGGAGGGAATAAGGGTCGACATGTTTGAGCCCCGCTTTTCAGGGGCGAGTTTGTTGACCCGCCGACTGGAATTGTGCCGCGAGGGTATCCCGCCTGTTTTTGGCGGGACAAGTTGCAGGGCGCCCTTTCTTTTCCCCCTTTGGGTCAATCCTCAGGATTGACCGCTTGCAGCTCTTTGGGGCCGGCAAAAACAAAGTGCGCAGCTCTTGTCACCGAAGGTGGCAAGACAAAGGGGTAGAAGACGCGTAGCGTCTTATAAAAATATTCTCCCCGAATTGCTAAAAGCTATTCGGGTCGCACGGCTTACAGCCGTGACTTAAAGTTCACAACGCAGGAGATGGGCGTTTTCCACGGACCTCCGCTACAAAACCTCATATACCATCACCTCCGCCGTCTTCCCCTTAACCTTCCTGGACCCGACCTTATTGATATCAAAAGAGTCCTTCACCAGGTCATAGGTTTCCTGCCCGATAAGAATCTGGTTGGGCTGGGCGATTGACTCGAGACGCGAGGCGGTATTGACCGGGTCGCCGATAACGGTATACTCCAGCCTTCTGGGCGATCCGATATTACCGGCCACAACCCGGCCGGTATTGATGCCCGTGCGGATATTTATCTGCCGGTCGGCACCGATTTCCTTCCGCAGGGTTTCCAGCTCCTGGCGCATTTCCTGCGCGGCCTTTATGGAGCGCACGGCATCGTCTTCCTTTTCAATGGGGGCCCCGAAAACAGCCATGAGGCCGTCGCCGATGTATTTATCGAGGGTGCCGTCGTATTTAAACACGATATCGGTCATGCGGGAAAAATACTGGTTGAGAATCATGTTTATTTCCTGCGGGGGCATTTTCTCCGACAGGCTGGTAAAGCCGATGATGTCGGTGAACAGGATCGTGGCGGTTATCTCTTTGGGGTCCATGATATTGTCTTTTGTTTCCTGACCGCCGTGCAGAATCATTTCCACAACCTGGGGCGAGTGAAACCGCTCCAGCCTGCGGCGCATGTTCTCCTCTTCCCTGATCTGCTCGTTCAGGCTGGCCTGTTCAATAACCATGGCCATCTGGCTGCCGATGGCTTTCAGCAATTCCAGGTCATCCTGGGTAAACAGGTTTTCAAGGCGGACGCTGTCAAGCTGGATAACCCCGATGATGGTGTCCTTTTTCCAGAGGGGCACACACATGGCCGACCGGATCTGCTGCATAAACACGCTTTTTGCGTAGTCAAGGCGCGAGTCGTCCATTGCATTCGTGGTCAGCAGCGCCACCTTGTCCCGGATGACCCGCTTGATAATGGTGCGGCTTGCTTTGAGCTGCCCGGTGCCCTTGTCCTTTTCATCCTTGTATTTCACCACCACCGGAACGAGGTCGTCGAGGTCGTCTTCTCCGGTCAGCACCAGGAAACCGTAGTCGGCATCGATAACCTGGAAGATGTAATCCATTATCTTTCTCAGCAGCTCATTAAAATCCTGGATAGCGTTCAGCTGGCGGCTGATTTCATACAGCACGTACAGGACTTTGTTGGTCCTTTCCAGCGACGAAACATCGTCACGTATTTTCGACTGCTCGGGACCGCCGGCCGATGATATATAGCTGGCGCTTCTTGCGGATGCGTCTGCTGCCAGCAGCAGGTCCACGGAACCGCTCACCGAGGTCTGCGGACTGCTTCCGACGATTTTCTGGGCATCCTCTTCAAAGTCCGTATCAGGAGCAAGGTCAAGCGACTCCGAGAGCGTGTCCTTCTCAGCCCGTACCGTAAAATAGGTTATTTTCGTCAGACCGATTTCTATAACGTCTCCATCACCCAGAAGCACACGCTGCACGGACTCACCGTTTACCAGTGAGCCGTTGAAGCTGCCCAGGTCCTTCAGTACGAAGCCTTCCTCTGTTTTAATTATTTCAGCATGATTACGGGAGGTGGTATTGTCGGAAAAAACAAGGTCATTATCTTTGCTGCGCCCGATGGTAACCTTGTCTTGCGCAAGGGGCACGTCATACACTCTGCCATCATTGGTATGAACTTGTAAACTCGGCATGGTTAAAATCCCTGGCTTTGTTAATGTTCCATTCCGGAAAACCCGCTGTTTTTTACAGCCAAACTGTATCATTGTAGATTTTATCGGTCAAGCAAACAACCGGGCTCAAAAAATCCGGCCCGGGGCTTTGGCCGGTGGCCGAAAGTCCACGGTCCGTGCCGGGGGACTGTTCCCGGCAAACAAAAAATGAAACTATTCTTTATCCCCGGTGTTTATAATATATATAAAACGATGAAAAATCGCCTGGCATACAGACAGTCATGAAGAAATTTACGCTCCAATTAATGCATAATGAACAACTTCTGTCCTTAACCATCAGTGTCTGCATATGGGTTGCAGCCCTGGTCGGCATTTATATGGTTACAGGCCTCCCGGCAACCTGAAAAAAGCCGGCCCCCGGCACCTTTGTTTCAGGACAAAGGATAATCCTCAACAACCGGTTTTTAACGTGTTTTTCGAAAAAACGGCCCCTGAATCCGGGAGGCAAATCCACCCGATAAAAGCCGATTTTTCAGGCAGTTATGGCGGGATTTTCCGTGCCGGACACATTTCCATTTGACAAAATGATGTAAATACAATAAGTTAGAAAATACTAACCAGGGGACTCCTTCGGAAAAACCGGCGAAAGATATCCGGTGCTTTTCCGATCACATACAACACTCGCTGTATTTTTTAATACAGAGCTGTTTGGAACGACACAACACAAATACAAAAGAAGGAGCAGCACGTGCGGAAAAAACACGGAGGAAATATTTACAAGGTAGCCCGTGAGAAGGGTGTTAAGGCGGAATCCTTGATTGACTTCAGTGCAAACATCAACCCCCTTGGTTATTCCACCCGCTTTAAAAAAAGTTTCGCCTCGATCGACAACATCATTCTTAACTATCCCGACCAGGACGCCGGTGAATTAATCGGCGCCCTGGCAGAATATCACGGACTGGCAGAGGAAAACTTCCTGACCGGCAACGGCTCAACCGAATTCATCTACCTTCTGCCGGGTATTATCCGGCCCAAAAGCGTCCTGATCGTGGCCCCGGCCTTTACCGAATACGAACAGAGCTACCAGCGGGCCAAGGGCGTAGTGTTTTATTTCTCGACAAAAGAAAAAGATAATTTTGCCGTTCACGCCAAAGACCTCCTCGATGAGCTGAAACGCGGCTACAGCGCCCTGTATATTTGCAACCCTGTAAACCCGACCGGCGTGTTGACGTCTAAGGACACCCTGCAGGAGGTTTTCACGTTCGCCCAGAAAAAAGGGACCAACGTTATCCTGGATGAAACCTTTATCGACTTCCATGAAGACCAGTCGCTGAAAGCCGGCGTCAAAAACTACGATAACCTGTATGTGCTGCGTTCCATGACAAAGTTTTTCGGGCTGCCGGGAATCAGGGCCGGGTATATGATATCCCATCCGAAGAATATCGAAAAAATCCGTGAAAAACAGGAACCGTGGAGCACAAACGCTCTGGCCCAGCGGGCAGGGGTGGAAAGCCTGCGCGATGCCTCCTACATTCAAAAAACCATTCAATACATTAAGGAAGCTCGAAAAGCGTTTCTGGCCGAACTGAAAAAACTGCCGCACCTGACCATATTCCCGACCCAGACCAATTTCATGCTGCTGAAGCTGAAGGATTCGGCGCCGCTGAATGCCCATGAACTGTACGAGAAACTCCTCGAGAAGAGTATTATCATCAGGACCTGCGAAGACTTCCAGGGCCTGAACGACCGGTTCTTCCGTATAGCCGTCAAGAAAAAGAATGAAAACAAAAAACTGGCATCTGAACTGAAAAAGATACTCTCCTGACGGCATTCGCATTATACCGCAGAGCGGGAGGAATGAGGCAGCCCCCAGAGTGCGCTGAAATCACAACGCCAATGCCTGCAGCATTGATTATCAAAAGTTTGTATCCTTGATTCGTTACGGGCTTCCTTAATCCCATTGCAACGCAGCCGAGTGCAGCGATTGCAGGAGGAGATAAGGGTCGACATGTTTGAGCCCCGCTTTTCAGGGGCGAGTTTGTTGGCCCGCCGACTGAAAGCGTGCCGCGAGGGTATCACGCCAACG
>JANQGV010000014.1 GCA_028282925.1 Thermodesulfobacteriota bacterium | reverse complement strand
CCGGCCCCGGCAACAACCAGCACCGGCCCGTCAACCGTGTGCACCACTTCCTGCTGCTGAGGGTTAAGTTGAGCTAATACATTTTTAATCATTGGTTTTTTATCATAATGGTAAAACACTTCTTACCAGGCTGCTGCACAATGCCCGGATGCTAGGCGTGCGGACTCGCGAGGAGTGAGGCGTACTTAAGTGTACGCCGCAATGACGAACGATTCGCACAACGCCGCAGATGGGTTTTGTGCGACAGCCTGGCCGTTAGAAAAGGGACAGTTGCACATTCCCCGCCTGCCGCTCTTCCGGCTCAAAAACCTGTACCCTGCCGTATTCTCCGTCGTAGCCGGGGGATACCGATATCTGACGGTCCCGCACCTTTTGGATAGCCTGAGCCAGAAGCAGTGTTGCACCCTGCTCAAGCTCCTTTACGGGCAGGCTGCGCAGGATGAAAAGCTCGCTGCCGAACCGTTCCAGCAACTGCATATAGGCGTTGGTTACTTTTTTTGATCCCACCCCGACACCGTGAATTTCAGACAGTATCTCAACCAAAGGTATCAGGCTTTCAAAGCCGAACGCATGTTTTGTACGAAAGCCCTTCTGCCTGTCGGCAAGGGCGCTCACGCGATGCATAACCCCGATGGTGACACTACGGCCGCATTGGGGACAACGTCCTTCATGGGCACGGGTCTCCTCCGGGGTCAGGCACACCTTACAGGCCCGGTGTCCGTCGTAGTGGTATTTGCCCTCTTCGGGAAAAAATTCAAGGGTTCCGAGAAAGCCCTGTTGGTCTTTCTCGCGCAGAGCCCGCATCATTTCATAATACGAAAGTTCGCATGAAAACAGGTTGGCCTCCCGGGCCAGTTTCGAGGGAGAATGGGCGTCGGAGTTTGAAACCAGCACGTAATCGTCAAGCTGGGAGAGTGTCCAGTTCATGGGCGGATCCGATGAAAGGCCGGTTTCAAGGGCAAAAATCTGCGGGGTCAGCTCGTCAAAGCAGTCCTCAAGGCTGTCGAATCCGCTGGCTGCGCCAAACACCGAGAAGTGGGGCGTCCAGATATGGGCTGGAATGAGCACATTGTCCGGGCTGGCATCAAGGGCCTTCTGGAGCAACAGCTTGCAGTCCAGCCCCAGTATCGGGCGGCCGTCGGCCTTCAGGTTGCCCACTTCCTGCAAAGCGGCGTTAAGCTTACCCGCCGCAGGCAGGTCCGGCGCCAGAATGATGCTGTGGATTTTCCGCGTCCCGTCGTTTTTTCTATAGATAGTACTTATTTCGGCGCTCAAAACAAAACGCACCGTGGAGCGGCAGCTGTCCGGGACCTCACGGTCGGCCTCCACACAGAACTCCTCTTTAAGTCGGAACAAACCCGGCTCTGCCGGTTCAAGCTTGTCCTGCAACTCTGCATACCACTTGGGGTGTGTAAAATCACCGGTCCCGATAACCGTAATCCCTTTCAACTGGGCCCATTTATACAGATTTTCAAGGTTCATCTGCTTGCTGGTGGCCCGGGAAAGGTAGGAGTGAATATGCAGGTCGGCTACAAAATTCATATGACGTTCATCCTTCACTGATAGGTTATCCCCCAATTCTGCATGGAAAAATACCCTCCTAACGGAAGACTGTTGGAAAACGTTCAGATACAAGGCGCGCAACACAAGAGATGGCAACTCTCCGACAGTCTCCTAGACCCAAATAAAGCGAGGATTCGTCGCTTTATTTGGGTCTAGAATAGCGTTTTTATAAAAAAAAGTGAAGCTTCATTTTAATTGACTTAGCCCCGGACTGCTGCTATGAATACAGATATCAAGAAAAACTTTTCTGCCGACAAAATGGAACCTCCGCCGAGTAGAAGCCTCCTTGTAACGTCAACCCGCAACATTACTCATGAACCTTTGACGTTTTGCGAAACGTTACTTCTGCGTTTTTTTGGAATGCCTGGCGCCATCCTGAACCACCATACCAACACAGCCGGGGGGACGGAATTCTTATAAATCATGGAAATGCCCGTTAAGATAATAATTATCTTTGTCTTACTGCTGGTTTCCGGGTTTTTTTCATCATCTGAAACCGCCTTTTTCTCGCTCAACCGGGTTCGGCTTCGCCGCCGGAGAACATTGAAGGATCCGGGATTTAAGTACATACTGCATCTGCTTAAAACCCCCAGCAAATTTCTTACCACCGTGCTGATCGGCAATGAGCTGGTCAACATCTCCATCTCGGTTGTAACTGCGGCCCTGGTCTACTCGGTGGCCCACGATCTGTTCGACAGCCGGGTGCTGCCCTTTATATCCATGGTCGTCACGGTACCGGTTCTGCTGCTGTTCGGTGAAATCATCCCCAAAACCATTGCCGTGAAATACCCGGAAAAAACCGCCCGGATCAACTCGTTTGCGCTCTACTGTTTTTCCCATATCATTACCCCTGTCCGGTTTATATTGAACGCCGGTTCAAAAGTATTCATCAACCTCTTCGTCAAAGACCCAAGCACCCAGGCCGTGGATACGGTCAACATAGACGAAGACATTTTCAAATCCATGGTCGATACCGGCAGGCGCGAAGGTACCATTGAGCCCGAGGAGCGGCTTTTGATTCACCGGGCTTTTCGCCTGGATGATATTGATGTTTCAAAAATCATGACGCCCCGTGAGCGCATCGTTGCCGTATCTCTTTCCAGTTCCACCGACGATTTTCTGGAGCTTGTGGAAGAAGAAAAATATTCGCGCTATCCGGTGTTCGATCAGGATCTCGACACCATCGCCGGGTTTATCCATGCCAAGGACCTCCTGCGCCTGAAAAGCAGCGGCCCCGAAGACTCTCCTCTGACCATCAGGTCGATCCTGCGCAAGCCCACTTTTATACCGGCGGACAGAAACGCACTTTCCGCTTTTTTGCAACTGAAAAACAACAAAACCCACATCGGTATCGTGCTTGACGGACAGAGCAACACCGCCGGTATTATCACCATGGAAGACATTCTGGAAGAGCTTTTCGGCGAAATACGGGACGAAACAGACATGGAGGCCGACAACGATGCTTGAGATTATTATCGGCTGTGTAATAATCATCGTCTGCCTGGCCTGCGAGGGCTTCTTCTCCGGTACCGAAACAGCCATTGTTTCGGTCGACCGCAACCGCCTCAAAGCCGTTTCCGACTCCGGTGCCAAGAAATCGGCCCTGATTCTCAAGGCCCTCGACAATCCCGAGCGCTTCTTCTCCACGACCCTGCTCGGCACCAATATGGTTGCAGTCCTCAGCAATTCCGTGGCAACCTTTATGGTTATAGAGCATTTGGGCGAGCAGTATGGGTATGTAACTATTCTGATCATGTCGCCCCTTATTCTCATTTTTGGGGAAATTGTTCCCAAAACCGTTTATCGCTATCATGCTGAACGGATTTCGCCCTATATTATTTATCCCATTGTGCTTATTTCCAGAGCCCTTACACCTCTGATATCCGCACTGACCTGGTGTACCATGCTTTTTGTTAAAGCCTTCGGCATGGAGGACGCCCAGTTCCGGCCCCACACAACCCGCGAAGACCTTGCCAACTACCTTGACATGTGGAACATGAACAGCAAACTGAAAACCGCCGAGCGCAAAATCATAGAGCGAATATTCGACTTCACCGAAACCGAAGTAGATGATGTTATGATCAGGCTTGTCAATATCGAGGCCCTGGAAGCGGCCGACAGCATCGGCAATGCCGCTGCCCTGGCCGCTTCCACCGGCTATTCCCGTATCCCGGTGTATGAAAACGAGGCCTACAATATTATCGGTATAGTCCACGCCTTCGACCTGCTGACCGCCGACAAAAAGAATCTTACCCTGCGCGACATCATGCGTCCGGCCCGCTACGTACCCAACACCGCACCGGTGGATGAACTGTTACAGCAAATGCGCACCGAAGGCGACAGCATTGCAGTTGTAGTCAACGAGTTCGGCGGCACCATCGGCATCATTACCATCGAAGACATCCTGGAAGAAGTAGTAGGTGAAATTTATGATGAGTACGACAAAAAAGAAAACCTGGTGGTTAAAACCGGCAAAAACAAATACACTGTTAAAGCCCGTATGGAAATTGATGAGCTGAACGACTACTTCAGCCTGAACCTGCCCAAAGACGATTACGAAACCCTGGCCGGTTTCCTGCTGAAGCAGATGGGACGCATACCCAAAACCGGAGAAAAGCTACGGTATGAAAATATCCGATTCGTCATCAAGCAGGCCGACAAGCGCTCCATCAAGGAAATATCGCTTACTATTGTTGATCAGGATCAAAACAATACTAATTCCTAACCATTAACGAGGGAGGGTTTGGTCAATGAATGCTTGCACAAAAATCGTCGCAACCCTGGGACCCGCCAGCCAGAGCCCGGAAGCCATACGGCGGCTTCTTGAAGCCGGAGTAGAGGTGTTCCGGCTCAACTTTTCTCACGGCCGGCACGACGCCCATGCTCTCGGCATTGAAACAATCCGAAGCGCAGCTCACGATACAGGAATCACGGCCGCAATCCTCCAAGACCTGCAAGGGCCCCGCATCCGCACCGGGATTTTAGAAGATCATACCGGCTGCACGCTTGCAAAAGACAGCGAGGTTGTCGTTCGGTCGGGCGATTTTAACGGCAATGCCCAGGTCCTTGCCGTTAATTACGAAAGGCTGCCCACCGATGTTGCCCCCGGCGACCGCATTCTTATCAGCGACGGAACCATTGAACTTGAAGTGCTCTCTACAAACGGCATTGACATTCAGTGCCGCGTAATAATCGGGGGGTTGCTGGGAGAGCATAAGGGCATCAATCTCCCCGGCTCCAATTTAAGCATTTCCGCTCCTACTGAAAAAGATCTGGAGGACATGCGTTTCGGCATGGACCAGGGCGTTGACTATGTGGCCCTGAGCTTTGTCGAAAAGCCTCAGGATATTACAAGTCTCAAGGATGCAATGAAAGAGTATAAAGGATATTCCCTGCCGGTTATTCCAAAAATAGAGCGCCCCATAGCCGTTGACAATCTGGCGGCAATCCTGGATGTATCCGATGGCGTCATGGTTGCACGGGGAGACCTCGGCATCGAAATGCCCACCGAAACCGTTCCCATTGTGCAGAAGCAGATTATCCGCGAGGCCAACCGGCGAGGGCTGCCGGTTATCACCGCCACCCAGATGCTCGACTCCATGATCAAGGCCCCCCGCCCAACGCGGGCCGAGGCCGGAGATGTTGCCAACGCCATTCTTGACGGCACCGATGCGGTCATGCTCAGCGGCGAAACCTCGGTCGGCAACTATCCCGCCGAGACCGTGGCCACCATGAACCGCATAGCACTCAAAACAGAAGAATATCGCGCCACAGCCACAGTAGCCCCTCCCCCGGCACCCGAAGGTGTTTCAAACGCCCAGCAGGCCGCCCTGGCCCAGGCCGCCTGCCAGACCGCACTGTCGGTTAAGGCCCGGGCCATTGTAGCATTTACCATCAGCGGGTCTTCCGCCCGCTACGTGTCCCAGCGCCGTCCGGCACTGCCCATCTATGCCCTGACCCCGGATGAGCAGACCCTGCGCCGCCTGGCTCTTGTGTGGGGAGTACAGGCCGTGCTGATCGACTCGTTCACAACCACCGATGAAATGATTGAGCAGGGCGGCAACCTGCTGCTGCAAAAAAACCTGGTGTCACCCGGTGACACGGTGGTGTACGTAGCAGGCGCCGCCACCGACACCCCCGGCGGAACCGATTTGCTTAAAATCCACCGGTTTTAATAAAACAAAAAAGGAGACAGAAGGATTATAGTCTGATCTTCCCCCCGAAAAACGGACACCTCGGTTAGGGGGCAGCCATGGCCTGTTCAAATGCCATGTGGCTCTTGTAGCCTAACGAAGAATGCTTTCGTTTCCGATTGTAAAACAACTCGATATATTCAAAAATGCTGCTTCTTGCCTCTGAACGATCCTGGTAATTCTCAAACATTACCCACTCAGTTTTTA